>CANNTX010000008.1 GCA_947522695.1 uncultured Bacilli bacterium
AATAATATAACTTTCATGCAAACCACTCCTGTCTAATTCCCTAATAGTATAACAAATAAATTGAAAAAAAGATACCTTTTATGATTTTGGAAAAATAACAAAAAAATACCACTACGTTAATAGTGATATCTTTAATTACAATTTATTTTACAAATGGGATTAAAGCCATAAATCTTGCTCTTTTAACTTGTTTAGCAATATATCTTTGATGTTTAGCACATGCTCCAGTCATTCTTCTTGGAAGTATTTTTCCTTTTTCATTGATATATTTAGTAATAATATTTACGTCTTTATAATCTACGCTTTTTCCAGCACACATTTGACAAATTTTCTTTTTCTTACGATAAAATTCAGCCATTTTTAATTTCCTTTCTAAAATGGTAGATCATCATCACTTAGAACTACTTCTGAACCGAAATCTTTAAATGGATCTTCATTAAAATCATTAGTTTCTACGTGATTTATATCTCCAGTTTGATTTACAGCGGGCATAACAGGTGCACTATTTGTGTTTCCTTTACTACTTAAGAAAGTAATATTGCTAGCATTTACTTCAGTTACATATACTGTTTTGCCTTCATTATTTTGATAATTTCTTGTTTGAATTCTTCCTTGTACTCCGATTTGAGAACCTTTAGTACAATATTTACATAGGTTTTCTGCTTGCTTTCCCCATATAACACAGTTAATAAAATCAGCATCTCTTTCGCCATTTTGATTTGAAAATTGACGAGATACAGCAAGTGTGAATGAACAAGTTGTATTTGTTCCATTCATAGTATTTACTGTTCTAAGTTCAGGATCTCTAGCAAGTCTTCCTACTAATACGACATTATTCATTAACTACTCCTCATCTAATTTAATAATTTGATGTCTAATGATATTTTCATTTAATCTAGCTTTACGATCAAGTTCAGCTATAGCTTCATTAGATGCTTCAACTGTTAATACATAGTAAAATCCGTTAACTTCTTTATTAATAGGATAAGCTAAAGTTCTTTGTCCCATTTCTTTAACGTTAGTAATTTTACCTTTTAAGTCAGTTACTACTGATTTAAGACTTTCAACTACATTTTTAACAGCAGCTTCTTCTAAAGTAGTTTTAACAATAAACATTACTTCATAGTTTTTCATTTTTCTATCCTCCTTCTGGTCTATTCGGCTTTATTTAAAATAAAGCAAGGAGCTTTCGCTCAAGTAGTATATTAGCATAGATTTTAGATAAATTCTATAATTTTTTAAAAGTTTTGTAGCAAAATTTAATTCTCAAAGTAAATGTTTTAAAAAAGTCACGTATATTCGAATAATTTTCTTGACTTACCATCAGATAATCTGATACCCTATTATCTAAGGAACATTTAATTGTTTAGGTGATTGCCTCTACTCTAGCAATAGAAAGAGGTGATGGTTGTGAATAAAAAATTATTATATTTTATTTTAATTAATTTATTTATAATTATTTTTATTTTATTCTACATCATTATTAAAATGATTGTGTTAAAATAAAAAACACCATAAACAGGGGTTTTGGTGCTTATCACATAAAGGTAATCACTTAATATCCGAAATTAAGTGTTCCTTTTTATTTTATGTAAGTTTTCCTTACATATTCATATTAACAAATTATTAAAATTTATTCAAGTGAAATTTTACGCATATTCAGCATCATCTGATTTCCTCACGTCAATCAGATGGGATTTTATTTCTAATCTTATTGGCCGTCTATTTTACTCGCTTGTGCCCCTCTGTGACAGTCCTCTAGGAACCGTTTTTCCTATTCTTGTTTTATTCTTTTCTTCTGCTTTACATTTAGTTTACACAATTATCCGATACGGAAAGCTGGAGCAAAGCCAGCAGTCGTATTAGAATTACTGACGGTCCAGCTGCCAGATAAATTGACATATAGGAAGTGGCTGATACTACTGTGCTGAGCTGCACGAAGCCACCAATAGGAATTCAAACTATTGTATTGTTTTATAGTACCTGAGTAGTTACTTGTTGTTACTTCTTTATTTTTATAATAATCTAACTGTCTTGTGTTATTATAAGCTGTGTCATATGTTTTAAATCTATTATTACTAGTAACATCTTCCCATACTTCATGTGTACTTAATAAATATATTTTATCGGTTGATGTAAAATTACTTGTATCATCATCACCATGTCCTGATATTACTTTTGTATCTATTATTACTTTTTGTAAATCACTTGGTAATTTATTAAAGAAATCTCCTTTAGCATATGTTCTAAGTGTGGTTGCTGGCCAACCGCCTTTATTTGTTGCTCCAGTTGTTGGTTCTGGGGCTAACATTTCAATATGTTGTTTACTATTATAATTATTTTCCATAGTATTTAATATTAAATTTTCTGAATTACTATAACTTAATGAACTTGTTCCATCATTCATGACTATTTCTTCTACTATATCAACAAATTCAACTACAAATCCACAGGCTGTTTGGGAAAAATTTTCACCATTACATTCAGCAGGTGTAGTATTGTTGGCAACACGCACAGTGTAATTTTGTCCGGCTATTTCTACTTCTTTTTCTGAACCAACTTGGTAAGCTTTTGATTGTCCACTTTTAACAACTAACGCTATTGTTTCCCACGAATCTTCTGCAAATGTGGTTGGCTCTACTATAGAATTATCTTTAACTGTCACATGACAAGCGAATGATGCTCCTTGATCAATAGATTGATCTTCGTTTGTGTCTGGAAAACTTATCGTTAAATTATATATGTGTTTATCATTGTTGGCTCCTGATACAAAATATCCTTTTCCAATGTATTGAATTCCTGATGATTTTATAGTTCCGGTTGAATCGTCAGCTGTTTTTCCGTTTGAAGAGGAAGTTGAATCTTTAGTTAAAGAATAAGTTAAGGCACCTTCTGAGAATGTATTTGTATCTATAACAATTCCTATTTTATATTTTAAATCGGTATTTGTAGTGATAGCATTTGGTTTTGTATTATTAATTCCAGTTAATGTAAATTGTTTAGTTACGGAATCTCCTGGTATAATATTATTTAGAATTATGTTGCTAGAATTATTTTCATATGTTATAGATAACTGACCACTTTCTACTTTTATAGTGCTTGAACTTTCTCTATTATTAATTTTAGCTGCTAAATATGAATACGTTACTCCTAAAGTAATTGATAATGTTAATATTAGTAACGCTATATAAATTAAATATCTATTTTTCAATTTTATCACCTATTCTTATACATTACTATTATAGTATAAATTTTAATATATCGTCAATTCATTAAATGGGGGTATTCTAAAAAAAACTCCACAGTGGAGTTTTTTTATAATAGAGTGTTAAACATTAAATCTAAAGTAAACAATATCGCCATCTTGCATTAGGTAGTCTTTTCCTTCTAAACGCATTTTACCGGCTTCTTTAACTTTTAATTCACTACCATATTCTTTTAAATCTTCAAATGACATTACTTCGGCTTTGATGAATCCTCTTTGGAAATCAGAGTGAATAATTCCTGCACATTCCGGAGCTTTCATTCCTTTTCTAAATGTCCATGCACGACATTCATCTTTTCCAGATGTAAAGAAGGTTTGAAGTCCTAGTAAATCATATGTAGCATAAATTAATTTATCTAATCCGCTGTTTGAAATACCTATTTCTTCTAAGAATGATTTCTTATCATCATCGTTCATTTCAGCTAGTTCTGATTCCATTTTGGCACTTACTACAATTACTGAAGAATTTTCATTAGAAGCATATTCTCTAACTTTATCAGTGTATTCGTTATGTCCAATGATAGCGTCATCTTCATTTACGTTTGCCATATAAATTATGGGTTTTAATGTGATTAAGCAAAATGATTTTAATAATAATAATTCATCTTCATTTAAATCTATTGTTCTTAATGATTTATTTTGAAGTAGGGCTCCTTCACATTTTCTTAGGGTTTCTAATTCAAATAAATCTTTTTTATCTTTACTTGATTCACATTTTTTGGCAATTTTACTAATTCTATTTTGAATTATTTCTAAATCTGACATTATTAATTCAACATTAATTATTTCGATATCTCTAATAGGATCTACTCCGCCTTCAACATGAATTATGTCTGAATTCTCAAAGCATCTTACTACTTCAACAATAGCATCTACTTCTCTAATATGAGATAAGAATTTATTACCTAATCCTTCACCTTTTGATGCGCCTTTAACTAGTCCTGCTATATCAGTAAATTCATAAGTTGTTGGAACTGTTCTTTCAGGCATATACAGATTTTCTAAAAATTCCAAACGATAATCGGGTACTGTTACTACACCGACGTTAGGATCAATAGTTGCAAATGGATAATTAGCCGCTAAAATATTCTTTTTAGTTATGGCGTTAAATAATGTACTTTTTCCTACGTTAGGTAATCCGACGATTCCTGCTTTTAACATATTATCTCTTCTTTCTTTTTTCTTGATATTTTTTTGATGATAAAATTTCTTTTTTAACTGCTTCTAAATCTGGTTTAACACCTCTATTTAGTAGAACTTGAATTAAGTCCATTCCAGGGCCTCTATTTCCTTCAATTATTAATGGACCGTTTTCAGTTATTGCAACATCCCATCCAACAACGTTTACATCGTCGTTAACTTTGGCTGCTTCTTTAGTCATTTTAATTATTTCTTTCCAATATGGAATAACAAATCCATCTACTTTAACTTTAGTTGTAGGTGTATAATCTGATTCACGATTTTTCTTATCGATAGCTTTTCCTTCTAAAATGCCTTTTTCAATATTTACATTAACTCCTACTCCGCCACTATGAAAGTTATCTACCAAAGAATTGCCACTACCTATTCTAACGGCTGCAAATAAGATATCTGATTTACCATCAACACATTTAGTTACTACTCTTACGGTATTAATGCTTCCTGGATTTAATACTTCCCATTCTTTGTTTTGGATAATTAATTCTTCAATTAAACAATTATCTTTATTTAAATTTTCATAAAATTCTTTTATATTCTTAATATTTTTGGTTTCTATTTTTTCAACATTTGCTCCGCCTAAACCAGAAATTGGTTTTCTAACTATTTCCTTATGTTCTTTAATAAATTTAGTTATTTCTTCTAAACCATCTTGATATGAACGACATTCCCTTTTAGCAAATTTTTTAAAGTTATGATTAAAATTAACTTTGTTTGAAAAGAATGGTGCATATTCATAATTAGCTGCTAGTAAATAAAACTTATGTTGATAACCAATAGTAGCATATGTACTTCTTTCTTTAAAACTTTTATCATAAAATTTATAATTTAAATAATCTTGTAAACCTGATTTAAATATAGCGCATGATATTGCGGTATCGACAAACATAAAAAATGCACTTTTATGATTTTTCTTTGATAATTCTTTTAAATCGTTATAGTATCTTTTATAATTTCCTCTTAACGCAAATTTTAATAGTCCCACTTCTTCGTCACCTATTGGTATAATACCAAATTTTTTGAAATATAAAAAGCACTTTGTATTATTTAAAGTGCTTTAACTAGCTTTTTTGTTAAGATTTAAAGTTACAGTATATTCTTTTGTTCCTCTAATATATGTACATTTAACTTTATCTCCTACTGAATACATATATAAATAATATTTTAAGTAAGATGAATTCTTTATTTCATAATCACCGAATTTGGTAATAACATCGCCTTTTTCTAATCCGGCTTTTTCAGCTACTGATCCTTTTTGCGTATAACCTACAACTGCCCCTTCAGTAATTGATTCATCAATTGTAAATCCATATTGCATTTTCATAGCTAGTGTATCAGTAGTATCTAAAGTACCTACACCAAGAACTGGTCTTTCAATTTTACCACTTTCAATTAATTTTTCAGCATATTTAATAGCATCTTCTATTGGGATGGCAAAGCCCATTCCTTCAACGCCACTGCTTACTAATTTCATGTTAGTAATACCTATAACTTCACCATTCGAATTAGCAATAGGTCCACCTGAGTTTCCTGAGTTAATAGCTGCATCTGTTTGCATTACTTTCATTACCCATTTATCTACTGAAGTATTACTATTTTGACTTATTTCAACTAAACGATCTTTTCCAGATAATATTCCCCTTGTAACTGTCCATGAATATTCTGTATCTAGTGGAGCTCCAATTGTAAATAAGGTATCTCCTAATCTAGCATCTTGATATGAACCAATTTCAGCAACTTGAATTATATTATCTTTATTAACTGATAATATAGCTATATCGGAATAAGCATCACTACCTACTATTTCCGCGTCAAATGTTTTATTATTAGTAAATATTAATTTAACTGATGATGCACCAGAAACAACATGAGCGTTAGTTAAAATATATGCTTTATCACCATCTGTTTTATAAACAAAGCCAGTTCCTGATGAAGCAAGGGTGTTCTTTTGATAATTTTGAACAACGACTACAGCATCATAAAGTTTTTCAACGGCATCTGCTATACCATTTTCATTAACTGTTACTTCTTTTTCTGATTTATTGATTATTGTTTGATTAAATAATCCTTTTTTGCTTATTAAATAATATGTTCCAAATGAACCAAGAAGGAAACATACTATCATTATTATTATAATTATTATTCTATTTTTATCTTTCATTTTTATTCCTTTCTTTTTAATATCTTATTATTTCTTTATAATTTACTGGTAAGCCCATGGCATCTAATACTTTCTTAATTTCAATTGTGTGTAATCTTCCTGCTAATACATCTATTTCATAACTTAATTCACTTATAAATAATCTAAACTGATTATCAGCTAGTAATTGTTTTAAAATTATAACTAGCGCTAAGATATCATTTTTACCATAGATATATTCGCCATTTCGAATTGGTATGTCTAAATAACTATGAATTCCATTATCTTCAATTATTTTTTGGGTTCGATGATCATAAACAATATCTTCATGAGCACATAAATTTCGATAATTAGCTAAAATTGGTAAATAAGTTATTAAGCTTTCCTTTGAAACATTATATACTTCCGCAATTGCTTCTTGATCGCTCTCTTTCATTATGGTATATAATTCACTAACTATACCAAACGATAATACTTTAACAACTACCCATAATGGAATGTATCCGTAATTTTTTATGTAATGCATTGTTGCTTGATGTTGGCCACCGTTAATTCTAATTTGACGTTTCATTTTTCTTATAAGATCATTTATTTGTCTTTGTTTTTCAGGACATCGGCTAAAATTAGTTGCTTTTAAATAATCCTTTTCTTTATAACCATATTGTTTTGATAATTGATAGGAAAAAATACTTTTCATATTATTTTCTACGACTAAGAGATTTTTAAATAATATATTTCTTATTTGTCTATCAAAATTAAATAAGGCTATTATTTCTTTAAAATTAGTTCCCTCTTTATAGTTTTTATCACTTCCATTTTTTAAAAATAAATGTCGATACCCATTTATAAAAAAGTAATTTTCTCTTATTAGGGTATCCTTTG
This sequence comes from uncultured Bacilli bacterium, assembly GCA_947522695.1. Classification (GTDB taxonomy): domain Bacteria; phylum Bacillota_I; class Bacilli_A; order RF39; family UBA660; genus CAG-533. The sequence continues at coordinate 7,485 of CANNTX010000008.1, forward strand.
CAAAATCGATATCATCTATTATCAAACCTCTGGCTTGCAAAATAGATATTTGTTCATCAATTGTTTTAAAGACTTTTGTTTTCACATTAGAACTCCTTTACTTTGAAAGTATATCACATTTCGCAAGATAATAGTACTAACTTAATATGAAAAATTTATGAAATTACGAATAATATGTAATTATTCCTTCCGTTATTATCTTGGATAACTTTAATTGATATTCTTCTGTTTTTAATTTGTATCTTTCATTATCGTTGGAAATAAATCCACATTCAATTAAAATCCCTTTCTTCTTCAATAACTTATACATATATGTGTTATTAATTGTTTTTACTTTACGTTTAGTATTTAAATATTTATTTAATGTGTTTTGAATAATTTCAGCTAATTTTTGATTATCTTTAACATAAAATACTTGTGGTCCACTATATTTTTTATTTTGATATATGTTTTGATGAATTGATATATATAAATCAGCATTTGAATTATTTATTAGTTTAATACGATTATCAAAGTCACTTTTTTTACGATATAATGCATTAGGACTACTAATATCATTATCATCTTTTCGAGTTAGAAGGACTGTTGCTCCAGCACTAGTAAGTGTTTCTTTTAATTTATAAACTATTTGTAGGTTTAGGTCTTTTTCCTTAACATTATTAACAGTAGCACCGTTATCAACACCACCATGTCCAGCATCTAAATATATTGTTTTACCTAGTAATGGGAAAGTTAAGTTACTCGCATTTACATTAAAAATAGAAATAATTATTATTAATAATAATAGTAATAATAAGGTTAATTTAATTAGTTTTTTAATAGTTATCACCTATAAATTATATGCTTATAATGATGAATCACTACTTAATAGAATATAAAAAAACTGATAGTTAAAATATATATCAGTTTTCTATAATTGCTTAATTAATTATTTAACTTATTTTAAGCGATATGCTCTTCCATGACTAACTTCTTGAGAGTATTCATTTACATATTCATCTTCATAGTCCATACGAGTGTCTATATCTACCATTTTATCCATTTCTAGTAATTGTCCTTTTATTAAAACAATTGGTATTTGTAATCTTTGACTTTCATATATGTCATTTTTACTTATCTCATCTATTGAAACAATAAAATCTGGTTTTTTGGCAATAAATTCTTCATCTGATCCATTATCTTTAGAATTTATTATTTGAATTTCGCTATACCATGAACATCCATTAGATAATTCTTCAGCAGTCATTATTGGATTAATCTTTATTCTAGGATGAATTACTTTTTCATTTAAATCATTACTATATGAATCTCTTTCATGAACATGAAGAACTTTTTCTGTATCTAAGTAATTATAACCATATAAAGTAGTTGTACCATTACAAAAAACATCGGTATTATCATTAGAAATAATTGAATAGCAATTTCTTCTAGTAGTTGTTTTTTCTTGATGATTTTCTTCTCCTCTAATTAACATAAAAAATTCTTTGTTTCTTAAATCATATATTTGAGTTTTATATTTTAAACTTAATATTTTACTTGGATTATAATTAGTATAATTAAATAATTTACTATTTATTAATTCATAAGATTTATCTTTTAACTTTCTTAAATCTTCGTAAAACATCAAATTAATATTTTTATCTTTGTACTCAAAATATAGTTTAATTTTGTCTTCATTAGTTATTTTATCTATATTAGTAATTAATTTATAAAACTTTTGCTTTTCAGTATCAAGTATTTGTTCTACTGGAGATAACTTATTATTAAATCTAAACATTTCTTTAATATTATAAATCACATTATAAATATTATCTTGAAATAAAGCATCTATAATAATTTCGCTTAATTTTTTACTTGTTAAAATTTTATATTCTTCAAATATTTTAGAATCTTTTTTCTTTAAGTATTCTTTATAAATATTTTTTGCATTAAAATCTAAAATATAATTATTAAAATCTATCTCATTATTTAATTTATTTGCTGTGTTAATTATATTTACGTAATCATTAAACATATTATATTCTTGGTTATAACTACCAATTAATTCTTCATAATATTTTTTTAATTGATATTCTATGGGTTCTGGTAAGTTTTTTCTTTCAACATTATTAATGTTTGTTCTGAAAGATATTAAGCTTTTTTCTTTTAACATATCAAAGAACTTACTGTCATTAAGAATATTTTCTGGGAAAATAACATCAGTATCTAGTAATCTTTTAATATTTAATTTGGTAAAAAGATAAGCCGTTCTTTTATCTGTTTGGAATAAATAGTTAATGGAATCACTACTAAAGTTGTCTGCTATTAAGACTAAAAGATTATCATCAAGTTTAGCATCTATTAATTTTTTTTGAATATCAGAAGATAAATATGTTATAAAATAATACAAATATTTTTTAGCTTTTAATTCATTTAATTTTAATATTATTTTTATTATTAAATCATAATCTAGATAGGAAAAAACTTCTTTATAAAAAGTTACATCTTTAAAAAATTCTAGAAATAATTCGTTTTTTGTTAATAGATAATTAATTAAAGCAAGTGTTTCTTCTTTGTTCATACAAAGGTATCTAAATATTTTATATTTTTCAATTTCATCATCATTATATACTTCGTTTATTGTTCGTAAATCTAGTAATGAAATTATTTCTACAACTGTTAATTTTTGTTTTAATTTTGATATATCTTTATAATCACTATATTGTTCTAATATATAATATTTTAATTTTTCTTTAACTAAGGGGTTATTTAATAATAATGATCTATTTTCCTCATTAAGTTTATTTATTTTAATAATTAGTTCATAGGGACTTAATGTATTTAAATTATTTAAAATTTTATCTATATCTAATATTTCAGTAGTTTCAATACTTTTTTGTTTTGGAACTTCAACTGGCATTTCTTTTGGTTTAAAAATTTTATTAAAGAATTTTGTTATATTCATTGGACCACCTAATTCATTTATATTTTCTCATAATTTTTTCTATATGCCTAGAAGTAATTTAGCAACATAGAAGTAAATAAGTAAACTGCAGGCATCAACTATGGTAGTGATAAATGGACTTGCCATTACTGCTGGATCGAATTTAAGTTTTTTAGCAATCATTGGCAAGGTACAACCAATTAATTTAGCTAAAATAATTGTAACAATTAAGGTTAAACAAACTGTTAATGATACTAATAATGGGATTCGATCAATTATTAATAACTTTAGAAAGTTACATAATGCGAGTGTTAGTGAGCATAGAATAGCTACTTTTGATTCTTTCCACATTACTTTAAAGATATCTTTAAATTCAATATCATTTAAGGAAAGGGCACGAATAACACTTACGCTTGATTGACTTCCGGCATTTCCTCCGGTATCCATTAACATGGGAATGAAGGCTGTTAATATTGTATATGCTTTTAATTCTTCTTCAAAACTTTCAATTATTTTGCCAGTAAATGTTGCTGAAATCATTAATAGTAATAACCATGGCATTCTAGCTTTATAGGTTTCAAAGGTTGTTGTTTGATCATATGGTTTTTCACTTGGTAACATGGCAGCCATTTTTTCCATATCTTCGGTTGCTTCTTCTTCTATAATATCAACTACATCATCAATTGTTATGATACCAACTAGACGATTTTCTAAATCAACTACAGGTAAGACAGAATAATCATAATCTTGGAAATATTTAGCAACTTCTTCTTGATCCATTAAAGTAGAAATAGCATGTTCACATTCTTCCATAATATCGTCAATTAACATTTCAGGATCATTTATAAGTAAATCTTTAATAGAAATACGTCCAAGAAGTTTACGTTCATTATCAGTTACAAAACAGGCATCAAAAGAAGCAAATTCATCTTTTTGTTTTCTAATTCTAGCAATTGATTCCTTAATAGTTAATCCTTTTTTTAGATGGATATATTCTACTGCCATTAAAGAACCTGCTGAATTTTCAGGATATTTAAGTAAACGATTAATATCATTTCTAGTATCTTTATCAACATTAGATAAAAGAGATTGAACCATTACGGCTGGCATTTCATCAAATAGGTCGGCTGCATCATCAGTAAACATATCTTCAATTATTTGAGTTGCTTCTTTTTTAGATAATAGATTTATTAAATGTTTTTGAGTTTCATCTTCTAAATTAACAAATGTATCTGTTGCAATAGTTTTAGGTAGTAGTCTAAATACTTTAATCATTTCATCTTCGTCTAATTCTTCTAAGAATTCAGCTATATCATATTCATTCATTTCAATTAAAGTATTTTTTAACTCTTTTAAATTGTTATTTTCTAATAATTCTTTTAAGTTTTCAATTTCCATAATTGGACCTCCTTATTCGTCAATTTAATTTAGCACTTATATGAAGAAAAAGAAAGACTTTTTGTCTTCCTTATTAGTTTATGTTTAATTTTTTTGATATGGTAACGTTTTTATTAATTGCTTCATAGTTATCAATTATAAATACGAAAGCATTTGGATCGATTAGGTTTACTCCTTCTTTTAGACGATAATAGTCTTTGGTATCAACAACGGTCATTATTATTTTATTTTTATTGTTAGAATATCCACCTTTAACATTAAATTCGGTATAATCATGATTTAATTCATTAATTAGGTAATCTTTAACTTCTGATTCTTTAGTAGTAATTATAAAGAATGTTTTAGAATTTGATACTCCAATTCGTGATTTTTTTGACATGTAATTTATTAGGAATATCGCAATTACGGAGTATACTGCTGTTTCAAATCCATATGATAGGAATGTTAAAGCAACAACTATAACATCAACTAAAAGTGAGATGTCTTTGCTTTTTTTAGTACGATAGTTATTAACTATTTCGTCTAAGATAGCAAATCCGCCAACATGATAATTGGATTTGTGTATTAAGCTATAGCCAAATCCGGTGAGATAAGCTCCAGAAATAACTAAAACTATTTTATCAATTGTTGATAAATCTATTTTTGATGTAAAGTAAAATGATAAATAAATAGTTATTGGAATTATAAAACTTGTAATAATGTATTTTTTGCAATCTTTATAGCCTAAGACTAAAATTCCGAAAAATAATAATATTATATTAACGGCTAGAATGGTAATTCCAGGATTTATCGGTATAACATTATAAAAGAATTCTGATAAACCAAAAACGGTTGTTGATATTAAATTATATGGTAAAAAGAAGATGTTAAAGCATAAACCAATTATTATACTTCCTAATACGACATTTAAATATTTTTTCATTTTTCCTCCTTTAAATAACTTTCCATAAATCCGATTATATTGCCATTAAGAACTCCGTCGGCATTATAGTCTTCATAATTAGTTCTTACGTCTTTTACTAATTTATATGGTTCTAAGGTATAGTTTCTTATTTGACTGCCAAACTCGATATTTAAGTGATTTTTTAAATTATCAATATTTTTTTCATGATTTTTTTCCATTAATGAGATTAATTTGCTTGTTAAGATATTCATGGCGATTTCTTTGTTTTTGATTTGACTTCTTTCATTTTGGCATGTTACGACAATACCGGTTTTTAAATGGGTGATTCGAACAGCTGAATCGGTTGTGTTTACTCCTTGTCCACCTTTTCCACTTGAGCGATAGACATCTACTCTAATATCATCTGGCTTTATTTCTATTTCTTTATTTTGTTTTATAACTGGAATGATTGATACAGCCGCAAATGAGGTATGACGTCTTGAATTGGAATCAAATGGGCTTATTCTAACTAAGCGATGAACTCCTTGTTCACTTTTGAAATAGCCATATGGATAATAACCATCTATTTTTAAGGTTACTGAATTAATACCTGCTTCATCATTTTTTTGTAAATCTAGAACTTCATATTTGTAATTATTTTTATCACAAAACATTTCATACATTCTAAGCAACATATTCGCCCAATCGTGAGCTTCGGTTCCGCCAGCTCCGGGATGAATTTCAAGATAACATGGTAAATCATCATATTTTCCATTTAAATAAGTTTCTATTTCTAATAGTTCAATTTGTTGTTTAATATTTTCTAAATTATTTTCTATTTCTTTAACTTCGTTATCATCTTCAGTTAATAAATCTAATAGTTCGATATTTGTTAATATGTGATTTGATAATTCTTGATACTTAGTTGTACTTTTCTTTAGATTTTGTATTTTTACATTTAACTCATTTATTTTATTAATATCTTGATAGTTTTCTTCTTTTTGAAGTTCTAATTCAATATTTTTTATTTCATTTAATTTAGAATCAATGTCAAAGTGACCTCCCAATTTGATTTAAATTATTTTTAAGTTGATTATATTCTTCTTTTAATTTAGAAAGTTCCATATTATCACCAATTAAAGTATATATTTTTTTTAGAAAAAAAACAAGAATATTTGCAATTCTTGTTTATCCAATTTTATTTGATTTTTTAAAGTTAAAGGCATCTTCAGTTGATTTTATTAAACGTTTTCCGATTCCTGGTTCATAATATTCATAATAATCTTCTAAATTTGGATCGATGATAGAACGATAATAAATTAATTCATTAATGGCATAATAGGGATTTAATCTACGATTTAACTCGGCTACTTTTATTTCTTCTTGTAATATGAGGTTACTTATTTCTTCGCTATTTATAAGTCCTTGTTTTATTTGCTCTAAAATATTATTTTGTTCACTTTTATTTAAATATTCATAGTATCTATCGTAAACTAATTCTTCTAAATATTTAATATAGTCAGATGGTGCTTGAAAATATTTTCTCTTTAATGTTTTTTGTTTATAAGAGAATAAATCAGCATAAACTGTTTTCATAGCAATATTTCCTCTAACTTGGAGCGGTAATGGTTTAATAAACTTATGATAATAAGCGTAGATTTCATAACCATCCATATTATTTGGTATTTTTATATTATGTAAAAATTTTCGAGTGTCTTCTAAATATTTTAATAATTCTTTTGGATCATCGAATTTTCTATTTTTTTGATTAAAAAGATCATTAGATTTTAGTAATTTGTTAACTAAATATCCTCCTGGAACATCAATATAGCCTAAACTTATATCTAAATCTTCATTGTCTCTACGACGAGCAAGTATTTCTTTAGCCATTTCCATATTTTGATAATCATTAAATATATCTCCAAGCTTTAAGCCACTGAATCTTTGAGGTAAGATATAAAACCCGGTTGTTTCGCTCATTGATTTAGCGTTACTAAAGTCGATTGAATTTCCAATGTAATCAGTTGCATCAGCTATAATTATTTCACCGTTATGTAAATTTATTTCGACCCATCTATGATCTTGACCTGGAATTTGCATTATTTTATTTTCAATTCCAAAACAATTTAGTATATAAGAATATAGTTCGGACCATTGGCTACAAACTACATAAGAGAATAATTTTGCATTTTTTACATCGATGGGAGTATTAACAATTATTTGCTTTTGTTCATAAGAAACTTTTGTGTAAGAAATATCATAATATAAGTTACGTGCAAGCTCAATATATGCATATCTAGCAATTAATTTCGGATCTGTTAATCTTTCAAATTTAATTTTGTTGATAATGTAGTCAGTTAAGTTACCGGTAACCAAATTTTTAGAAGCATTATTACTTTTAGATATTCTTTCGGTATTTTTATTTATTATTATTTTTAATTTATTTTCAATATCCTTGATTATTTTTTCATAGCCTTTTTTATCTAGTGTTTTTAATCGTTTTAGGTAATTTTCTGCTATAACAGTTTGATTTAATAAAACATTATTACGACTTGAATTCACATTATATGAATAAATAAAATCTAACATTTCTTTTAATTCTAATTCATTTCCCATAACTTATCCCCCTTAGTTATGTGTATTTTAGCACGTTTGTTCGTTTTTGTCAAATTAGACGATTAAAAAATAATATGGATTCACCATATTATTTGAAATATTCAACTCCAATTGCTTTTCTTACTCTTGTTAAAACTTCTTCTGATTTAGCACGAGCTTTTTTTGATCCTTCTTCTAACATTTTATAAACGGCTTCAATGTTATTTTCATAGATAGCACGTCTTTCTCTGATAGGAGTTAAAACATCATTTAGAACATTAGCAAGGAATTTTTTGATTTTTACATCACCAACTCCGCCCTGTTCATAATGAGTTTTTAAATCTTCTAGATTTTTAAATTCGGGTAAATATTTAGCAAAATGTTCATCAGTTGAAAAAGCTTCTAAATACATAAAGACAGGATTGTTTTTAGTATCACCGGGATCTTCAACTCTAATATGATTTGGATCAGTATACATTGTCATTACTTTTTTAGTTACTTCTTCAGGAGTATCTGAAAGATAAATACAGTTGCCTAATGATTTACTCATTTTATTTTTACCATCAATTCCTGGTAGACGTTTGCAGACATTCTCTGGAGTTAATTGTTTTGGTTCTTTTAGAGTTTTACCATAAATTGAATTGAATGTTCTAACTATTTCGATATCTTGTTCTAGAATAGGTGCTTGATCTTCACCAACAGGAACTAAATCGGCATCAAAAGCGGTAATATCGGCTGCTTGACTTATAGGATAAGTTAAGAAACCAACAGGAATTGTTTCACCAAAACCACGTTCTTTTATTTCACTTTTAATAGTGGGATTTCTCTTTAATCTAGCAAGACTTACTAAATTCATGTAGTACATAGTAAGCTCTGATAAAGCAGGAATTTGTGATTGAACAAAGATACATGTTTTTTCGGGATCTAATCCAACTGATAAATAATCTAACGCTACTTCGATAATGTTATCCCTTATTTTTTGGGGATTCTTGGCGTTATCAGTTAGGGCTTGCATATCAGCAATAAAGACATACATATCATATTTACCACTATTTTGAAGTTCGACACGATTACGTAATGAGCCAGCATAATGGCCTAAATGTAATTTTCCTGTAGGGCGATCACCAGTTAATATTGTTTTTCTTTCCATAATTTTATCATCTCCAAGTTATTTATATTATATAATTTATATTTTCTAATTTCTACTATTATTTTTTAATAATATTTAGATCGACATTTCCTTCAATACCAGGTACTATGCCACTAGCGGTTTGTTGCCAAATATTGTATTTATTTTGATAATCTGTTTTTTCAGTATAGTGAGCAAGCCAAATGTTGTATTCATTTAAATCCCATATTTTTTCTAAGTAGGAAGCACTGCCATAAAGGCCAGATGAATACCCTTTTTGGATTAAATGATTCATAAAGTTTTCAGCAATTAAATTAAGTTTTACATAACTAATGTGAAATGAATTAAAATCATCCCAACATTCCCAGTCAAAATAAATAGGTAGTTCTAATTTTTCATTATTTAAATTATCAATAATCCAGTCGGCTTCTTTAATACTTTGTTCTAAATCGTGGGCTTTGCTATAAAAATATAATCCAACATTTAAACCATGTTCATGAGCAAGCTTTAGATTGCGCTCAAATCGATTATCCATTATTATACGATTATCAGTTGTGGAAAATCCAATACGAATTAAAATGTTTTTAATACCACTTTCAGTTAGGGCATCGTAATCAATATCACCTTGCCAAGTTGAAACGTCAATTGCTAGTTCATTTGTTGTATTGTTAATGTATTTGTTATTAAATTCAGATAAAGTGATTGTTTTAGGAGTATAAGGAGTTGATTGTTCTATTTTATCTTTGATAAGTAAGTTAAATGGGCTTTCAGTTAAATTACCACTACTATCTTCAGCAGTAAAGTATAGTTTATAAGTACCAACTTTATTAGTATCGTATTTTCCTTTAATGTTACATTGTAAATAATCATCGTAATTATCACCACAAATTATTTTATCTAGTAGATTAACGTCTGTTCCTTTTTCATAAGTATAGGTTGTTCGATGAAGGATCATTGGTTTAGTTGTATCTTTAATATTTATTTCAAATTTAAAGGTATGCTTTTTTTCTTCTTCATCGACATAATTAAATTTTATTTCTTTTGTTCCTAAACTTAAAGAATCAATTTTAAAATCTTCATATTTATAATTATCTGGTAATGTGATTAAATCTGATAAATTAATTTTTTCATTATATTCAATATTATTTTTAATTACATTTATTTTTATATTAGGAGTAGTTATGGTTTCAACTTCTTTATTTGAACAACCAAATAGGAATAAAATAAGTAAATTTAATAGAATTATTTTATATTTCATTTAACCTCCTTAAAATTCTTTAAATGTTTTTTCTTTTGAATTTATTTGAATCTGTTTCTTTTTTGACATAAGATGTTAATAAAACTAGAGTTATCAACAATATTATTATTTTCATTATATTTTCTCTTTCATTACAAACTTATTTTATCATTATTTATTTTTGATAAGCAATAAAAAACAAATAAGTTCGGAGTTAAACTTATTTGTTTTATAGTTCGGCTATTTTTTCGGTTAATTAAATTGCGTATTCTTTTATATATTTTGATATTTCTCTTTCAGTTAGAACTTTTCCTTCGCTAATTATATTATCATTAATAACGAGTAAGGGAGGATTCTTTACGTTGTAGTTTTTATCGGTTATTACATTTAAAATTGTAGGGTTGAAATCAAGTTTGAGAGTACTTAATGATTTTTTTACATTTTTAATTAATTTTATTTTATTGCTAGAATTAGTTCCAACTATTTTTATATTCATTAATTTCCTTCTTTCATTTATTTATATCTTTTAATTATTTACTTCTTAGATGTAATTTTGTTTTTCTAATATATTTTATCACTTCTCCTTTCGACAATTAAATGATATCTAATTAATGTGAAAATGATGAGAAAATTGTATGAAATTTATTTGATTTTATGTTTTAAAATTCTGGTTGTATTTAAAATGGTTAAAACAGTTACACCGGTATCGGCAAATACGGCTGCTGCCATAGTGGCTAGATTCATACTTGTTAAGATTAAAATGATTATTTTAGTACCAATTGAGAATATTAAATTTTCTTTAATTATTTTAGTTGTATATTTAGAAATATCGATAGCCTTTCTTATTTTATCAAGATCATCATCGATTATAACAATGTCTGATGCTTCAATAGCAGAACTGCTTCCAATATTTCCCATAGAAAAACCAATATTTGATGCGACAATTGAAGGAGCATCATTAATTCCGTCTCCAACAAATCCGACTAAATTTTCATCTTTTTCCATTTCTTTTAATAATTCATTATATTTTTGGTTTGGTAATAATTCATATTTTACTTCATCGATATTTACTTTTTCAGCTATTTCTTCAGCAATTTCTTTTTTATCTCCGGTAAACATCATAGTTTTTATATTATGTTTTTTTAACTCAGAAATTACTTTTTTAGAATTAGATTTAATTTTATCTTTAAGTTCTATTTTAGCAATTATTTTACTATCTACTTTTAAAAATATTCCTTTTTCAACTTGGTTAGATTTAACAAATTCAGCACTACCAATTTTAACTTTAGTTGAATCTATTTCATAAGAAATACCTTTTCCAGAAATTTCTTTAAAGTTTTTAACGTCTTTGGTATTCGGTTTTTTAGCAAAATATTTCACTATTGATTTACCAATAGGATGATTACTTAAAGATTCTCCTTTAACATAATAATTTATAATATCATTTTTTGAATATTCATTATCTAAAATAATTAGATTTAAATCTTCGAAGTTACCTGTTGTAATTGTTCCGGTTTTGTCAAAGATAATAGTATTTAATTTACGTAAGTTATCTAAGTAGTCGCTTCCTTTAATAAGGATTCCATTTTTAGATGAAACTCCAATACCAGAAAAATATGATAGTGGCACGGAAATAGCAATAGCACATGGGCAGGAAATAACTAGATAGGTTAAGGCAATATTTAAGGATTCTTTTATAGTATAATCAAAGAAGATTGGATAGGTTATAAATACAATAATTGAAAGTATTAAGACAACTGGTGTATATATTTTAGCAGCGTGAGAAACAAAATTTTCAGTTTTAGCTTTTTTATCACTTGCATTTTCAACAAGTTCAAGGATTTGAGCAACAGTTGAATTTTCATAATCTTTACTCACTTTTATTTCTAAGATGTTTCCAATGTTAATAGTTCCAGATAATACTTCATCTTGTTCTTTAACACTTACTAATTTTGATTCGCCAGTTAGGGAACTGTTATTTAATTTAGAATTACCTTTAATAATTATTCCATCTAATGGGATTTTTTCTCCTTTTTTAACAATAATTGTTTCACCTATTTTAACTTCTTCAGGATTTACTATAACTTGTTCATTATTTCTTAAAACGCAGGCGTAATCTGGCTTAATATCCATTAAATTTGATATGCTTTTACGAGAATTATTTAGAGCAAGATTTTCTAATATCTTACCTATTTGATATAGAAAGATAACCATTAATCCTTCCATTTCTTTACCAATTAGAAAGGCTCCTACACAAGAAATACTTATTAACATATTTTCATTTATAATATGGGATTTGATAAGCATCTTTATTGCTTTTATGGTTGTTTTAGATAGTAGAACAATTAAAGCGAAAATACTTAATATTTCATTTATTATTTTATTTTGATTAAATAAATGAGATAACAAGATCAAGAATAAGCCAACAATTAAAATAATTATATCTTTTTTTATGTTATTTTTAGCATCAATATTTTCATTTAGTTCTAAAATGGTTATATCTGGTTCAACTTCTTTAGATTTTTTACTAACATATTTTTTAATATTCTTAGTTAACGTTGTTTCTAATGTTAAAGTTGATTTACTAAAGTTGCAAGATACATTTTTTAAGTTTGGATCTTTGTTTAAGTGATTTTCTATTTCTTTAGCACAATTTGCACAGTCAAGGTTTTCAATTTTATATTTATATTTCATCAATATGTTCAACTCCTACTCTAAATATTTTTTCAACATGGTCATCAGCCAAACTATATATCGTGCTTTGTCCTTCTTTACGATATTTAACTAATTTGGATTGTTTTAGAATCCTTAGTTGATGAGAGATAGCTGATTGGGTAGAACTCGTTAACTCAGCTATTTCACTTACGCATAACTCCTTTTCTAATAAACAATTAATTATTTTGATTCTAGTAGAATCACCAAATATTTTAAATAACTCTGATAAGTCGATTACTTGATCATCATTTAACATAATTTTCTCCTTATATGAACGTTTGCTCATATATTCATTATATGTATAATAAAAAATAAAGTCAACATTAACTTTATTTTTCTTAACGCTTCGCTATATATCACTCAAGTGTATATGCATTTTCTATACTTTCGCCTGTTCCTCCAGCTATCACGACATCAGATTTTAAGAAAAGGACCGGACGCACACCACGAGTGTAGTACGCAGCGTTGTAGCTGACATCCCCGCCCGGGCCAACATTAAACACAGTAAGCGCAACGCCAGAATAAGGGGACAATGCCCATTGATTTGCACCGTTAAATAACCAGTTATTGTTTTGACAATATCCTTTATAATTAGAATTAAGTGAGCTTAATTTTCCTCTACATGTTGTATCCGTTGAGGCATAGCCATAATCACTTGGATATATTAGAGCTATTTTTCCATCCCATATGTTGGTTGTTGAAACATTATCACTTGGTGTACTTCTTTCTTGATTATATGAATTTAGTGCACTTGCTCCATATTCTGCTCTACTTGTGTTCCATCTTACATTTGCTATTTTATCTATTGATTTAGACTTTATGTTTTTATCATAATCGTATAATCCATTTTTTGCATTATTTTGTCCATTAAACCAAAATGTTGTTTCACTTGTTGGACTTGGATTTATATAATCAGTATTTAATTCAGTCATTAAATCTGCTTGACTCCATTCATTTACTCCCCATCCACTATTTGTTGATGATTCTGAACTATCCCATGAGTAATTACCTAGTGATTCATTTCTTACTATTTTGACAAGTGATTCCTTCTTTTCTTCACCATTCTCATCTATTGTTGTTATATTATTAAATACTCCTACTATTCGCCATATTTCATCATTAAATTTTAGATAGTTCTTTGGTGATGCTCCGACATATCTTAAATTATCATAACTATCAGTTTCAGTATCAGCTAATATGTTGTTAGATTCATTTCCTAATAAACTAATATTGTATTTATTGTATTTTTCATTTGTTGCACTAACATTTTGAATATTGTAAGCTCCAGTTCCATCTTTTTGTAATCCATCTGGTGTTATTCCATTTGCATCTTTATTGTTGTTTGCATAAAGTTCTGTTATTGATTGAGTCATTGTTTTAATTTCTTTATTTATAACTATTTTTCCATTAAATGTTTTTCCTTTTTCTGAGTCTTGGTCTTCATTATTATCTGGAAATTGAATTATTAAATTAAACGTTATAGTTTGATCATTTAAACTTGCTGGAAATATTCCAGTTACCATTTCCGTATATTTACTTCCGTTTTTAAATGTTCCATGAGTATATCCTGTATATGTATCATTTCCAGGTACTGTTTGATTTTTATAATCATCTTCTGTTTTGCCTGTTTCTGGTGTTATTACATAATTTGCTGTTACATTTGAGTTTGCTGGTCTATTTACTTCTTTTATATAATAATGCATCATTCCATCACTAAATGTTGAAGTATATTGTACTCCTACTTTATACGGCATTTCTAGTCCATCACCAGTCTTCATTCCTACTGTTGTGTTTGATCCAGTTAATGTAAATGTCTTATTTACTAATATTGCATTACTTGGTTGGATATTGGTTACTGGTACTATATTATCTGTTCCATCGTTGTAAGTAATAAGCATACGACCTGTTTCAGATTTTATTTGGGCCGTTGATCCTTCTGGATTATTTGCTGAAAAGAATGCATATGTTACTCCTGCAAATATGATTACCAGTATTATAACCGTCGCAATTGTAATAATCGTCAATTTTTTTGATTCGTTCTTTACATTTATTTTACTATTCATTTTACACACTCTCTTTTTATATTCTAGAAAAATTATACAATAGAACCCCCCGTGTCAATTGACACTTATTTGTCATTTTTTGCTTTTTAGTTTACACTAACATTTTTTACAAAATCGTTTAGATAATAAAAAAAGATAACTGTTACATTATCTTCTCATGCCTGTGTAGTGTTCTTGATACCAGTTTTGGCTTTTTTCAGACATTCCTGTATCAATTTCGTGATTTCTATTTTGTTCTTTTTCATACATTTCGATTGTTTCTTTTATTTCGGAAATATATTTTATTTGTTCGTCTGTTAATAGACTTGGTTTTATTGCATAAACTTGTTCTAATGCTTTTAATTCTTTTTTCCATGATTCTAGTCTATTTCGACTTAAGTTACTAGGATTTTCTGGATTATTTTGCCAATCTACTTTTGCTTCATTTTCTTTTTGAATTTTATCACGTAATTCTTGTTGTTTTTGTAAACGTTCTGGTCTTTTAGCTTGGAATTCTTTAAATTCGTCTGATTGGAGTTTATCACCAATATAAATTATTTGTTCTTGTTCTGGTGATAGAGTTATTCCAACATTTTGAACTTGCTTAAGTAACTCTGATGATTCAAGTATTTGCTTAGCAGTTCTAGTTTCAGAATTATTTGGTAAAAATGATGTTTCACTTTGAGATTGCATTTCTTGATAATTTGAACTTGGTTCAACTACTTCAGTTGTTTTTTCAACTTTATTTTCAAGTTCGGTCATATATGATATATATTCTTTTCTTTCAAAATCTCGATATTTTGTAATTTCACTTGCTGTTGGGCAATATTTTTTGAAGTTTGCTTCTTTTAATTGATTAATAGTATTTGAAAGAGTTGCATAATTATATGACATATCTTCTAGAGTTTTTGAAAAGTATTCTTGTAATTCACTATTTGAAGAATTTTGTAACATTGCAAAATATGCTACTTTTTCAATAGGATTTAGTTTTGTATATGTTGTTTCGCTTGGAATAATTATCGAAGTGCTAGGAGCACTTACAGATAAGTTAGAAAATATTTCATCTATAGTTTTTCTACTAAAATAACTATATATTATTGATTTTGTATATATTGATTCATTAATAAGTTCTCTTTTATTTCTATCACTTACTGTTATAGAGTCTGGAACAAATGGGAATGTTTCGTCATTTGCAGAATGTTCACAAACTAAGTATTTATCATTAATTAAACGGGTTAAGATAGTTCTTAGAACTTCAGTTTTTGGTTGGGTAAATAGTTGTAATTTAGGTGTAAATTTAAATGTTGTATTTATAGTTTCATCTTTTGATGTAATAGTGAAATCAACTAAGCCTTGTTCCATACCAGAAGTAATTATAACGTATTTACCACCGCGATTTATTAGTTCAGTACCTGATACTTCCTTATTGTTAGTAAGATCAATATATGTTTGATTTAATCCTTGCGTGTTAAGTTTTCTTTCATAAATTCCATCACATTTAATATCTCTTAACATTGTTTCAAGTGGAACAAAATCAAATATACGAAACGGATGCATATATGACTTTTGTTCTTCTGTTAAACTAGCAGGATCATCATAAGAATCAAGTTCTTTAATTGCATCTTCATTTCCTTGTGTTTTAAATAATTCAGTTAATTGTTCTTTTTGGATTTTTTTCTTTTCTATATATTCTTGGAATTCTTCTATAAGTTTTTCTCTTTCTTTTTTAGTTATAATTGTTTCACTTTCTAGAAAAAATCTTCTATAAAATAATGACATTATGTCTTCCATATTATAAGTTTTATTCATTTTTGTTCCTCACTTTCTATGTTTTATCATTTAAAAAAACATTAGTTTCCTCAATTTTAGTTTAATTCGTTAATGTTCAAGTGTCAATCTAATGTTTAATTGTGACGTAAAGGTTTTGTAAATAAATTACTTTATTTTTACTTCTAACATATTTATTAAATCAATAGCTTGTGATGAATCAATTACCATACCTTTTATAGAATTATTATCGATTATAATTGAATGAATATCACAAGATGATAGGTCAATATCCTTTAAACTGGTATTAAATATTTCAGATTTATTTAAAGAACATTTATTAAATTCAATATTTTTTAAATTAGTTTCGATTAGTGAACTTTCATTTAGATTACAATTATCAAATACGATGTTAGATAGTTTAGAGCCAGAAAAATTAACATATTGTAAATTAGATTCTATAAATTTTATATCTTTTAAACTAGAATCAATAAATGATGTTCCAATTAAAGTACAATTTTTAAAAATAGTTCTATGAATTAATTTATAATCATAATTAAGATTGGCTAAATTACAGTTTTCAAAAATACAGTCATATATTTCGACATTTTCTAATTTTACTTTATTAAAATCATAGTTTTTAAAATGACAACTATTTATTTCAACATCTTTTATATTAATATTTTCTTCGTTATTGTAGATATATAAGTTATTCGTAAAGTCGTTTGTTTTAAAAGAAGTATATATATTTTGGGATGTTAGTGACTTTATTATAGGCTCTTTAATTTTCATGATTCCTCTTAAATTTACTTTTTATTTCAATTAGACCACAATATTTATCTATTAGAGTTAATAACAAACCTTCTTTGGAATTGGGAGGAATAGGTGTTACAGGAAACATATGCCTCTTAATTATGTTTTGTTCTTTTTCGGTTAGATCAAATAATTTGCAAGCATTTTGACAAGCAATGTTTCCGTGTCTAAATGCATGAAATCTTTTACGATTGTTACTTTTTTTACGCCAGTCATATAAAAATAAATCATGAAGCATGGCAGCTCTAGCAACTGAGATATAATCCCAATGTAATTTTTTAGCTATTAAAAAACAGTAATATGAAGCATTATAGCAGTGTTCAAAGCATGATGTGTTAAAATGTTGTCTATAATTTTTCATTAAATTAACTGTTTCATTTTCTTTTATATCTTTAATTATATTTTCAAATTCTTCTCTATTTTTCATAAGTCATCTTAAATATTATATATTAATATACTCTTTTATCCAAGATGTAAATTCTTTTTTATCTTGATATTTTGATAAATCATCATTTTTTTCAGGATTTAAATATTTAATAATTTTACCTTCTTTTATTAAAATTACACTTGGAGCATAATTAACTTCATTATATAAATAAGTTGTTTTAAATTCATCAAATGGGATTTTTAATATTGTAATATTTAATTCTTTGATACTTTCATTAAATATTTCGTCACATGATACTTTAAAAGTACAAAAATTATTATAAGTAAATAAGATAAAATTTTCTTTATTATTTAATAATTCATTAAGGTTAGCACCATTTATATCAATAAATTTACCAGTGTTATAATATTTAGATTCAAGTGTAAATTTTTGTTTAGTTAAATTAGTTATAAACAATAGAGATAATGGAATTAATATTATAAAAACAATTACCATTATTATCTTTTTAATTTTCATTTAGATACCTTTGTTAAATTAGTAAAATCAATATTGTGATAATTTATTTTATAAAAATCATAATAAGTTTTATTATTAGTTGTTCTTTTAACTTCAACATTATTATTTCCATTGTAGTACCAATAACCACCTATATTATAAATTTTATTTTCATCCCAACCGAGAGCTACTAGCATTTCTTTAGTACTTCCAGCATAGCCTCCAGCACCACACATTAAAAAGATATTTTTATCTTTTGGAAATAAATATTCTAATATACTTAGTGATTCATTGTAATTAGCTATATATTTTCCATCTTTTAAAGTGAATAAGGTATTTCCTTCATATGTTTTACCTACTTCTTTTGGCAGACCTGTTACATTTACTAAGTAGGGGTAAGGTACTACTTCAAAGCCTTTTATAAAGCCTGATAGGTAAGAATCTCCACCAATTGCCTCATAATTACCGGGATCTTTTAACATACGCATATCACGATATTCTGAATCAGAACGATTTAAATAATTATCGATAGTTGTTTCATTAATATTTTTATCAATACCAAAAGTTCCTCTTAATCCTTCAGTAATTTCTGGTTTAGGTAAATTAGTTACCTTAGATGTTTTTCTATTAACAAAATTATATATATTTAGTCCTAGACTTAATAATAAGATTACTAATAAGACATATTTTAAATTCTTTTTCATTTTCTTTCCTTCTTTCTAAGTAAAATTTATAATAAATCTTTAAAAGAGTAAATCAACTTTAAATAAAATAAAACTCAACTGTTAGTTGAGTATTAAAAGAATGGGGCAAAAAATCTTAATATTGATTGCCATAATCTTCGATATATATTATAAGTTACATCTTTTTTAGTTAATTGGTGTGATTCTTTAATTATTTCTTTAACATCATTATAAATATCTTTTATTTCATTTACATCTTCTAGATATACACCATTTTCAAAGTGAAGATATAAACTTCTATAATCAAGATTAATTGTTCCGACAGTAGCTTTATTATCATCTGATACAAATATTTTACTATGAATAAATCCTGGGGTATAAGTAAAAACTTTAACACCATTTTCAACTAAATTTTTAGCATATGAGTTTGTTAATTCATAAACAATTTTTTTATCAGGTATACCAGGAATAATTATTTTAACATCTACTCCTCTTTTGACAGCTAAAATTAAGGCATTAATCATATCTGTATCTATTATTAAATAAGGAGTTGTTATATATACATAATTTATTGCTTTATTAATGATATTTAAGTATACATCTTCACCTTCAAGAATTCCATTTAAAGGAACCGATCCATAACAAGATATATATCCATTAGGTTTAATTGGTTTAGTATATGGTGTTTTAAACTTTAAATAATTATCATCCTCTTTATGATAAGAATTCCATAGTGTTAAAAACATTACGGTTAAATTCCAAACTGAGTCTCCTTCTAATTTAATAGCGTTATCTTTCCAATAACCAAATCTCAATAGTTTATTTATGTATTCGTCAGAAAAGTTTAATCCACCGGTATAGGCAATTTTACCATCAATAACAGTTATTTTACGATGATCTCTGTTGTTCATAAAGATTCCATTATATATTTTAAGCTTATTAAAGACTGTACATTTTATATTTAATGATTCTAAATATTTTGGATAATTTTCAGGTAGATATGGTATACACCCCATGTCATCATACATAATTCTTACTTCAATTCCTTCTTTAACTTTTTCTTTTAAGATATTTAAAATTTGAGTCCACATGGTTCCTTCATTAGATATTATAAAATATTCTAAAAATATATATTTTTTAGCGTTTTTTAAATCATTTAGAAAGTCAAGAAAAAAGTCTTCACCATCTTTATAATATTTAATTTGATTATTTTTACTAACTGGATAGTTTAAGAAGTTATTTAAGTATTTTAATATATCTTTTTGTTTGTCATTTATTTCTTCAGTTACTTCTTTATTTTTTTGGTAATATTTAAGTGATTCTTTGGTTTCTTTCTGAATATTTTTTAATAATTTACTTCCTTTTATACTACGTTTAACCATTAAATAGATGAATATTCCTGCTAATGGGAAAAGTAATATTAAAATAATCCATAATAAGTCATTTATAATACTTTTACTATTTTTAACAATGTTGGATACGATTAGAAAAGATATTATGGTTATTAGTATTTGGATTATATAGTACTCATTATAAAAGTAGGTCATTAATTCATAACTTAATATGAATTCGATTAAAATACTTAATATAATTAAGAATGTTCTTTCAATTATTTTTTTCATGTTATCACCTTCCACTGGCGTAGTATCTCTAATGTGATTATAGCAAATTGTTTTTGTTTATGTAAAGTGATGGTAAAATTAAATGTTATTTGCGATTTAATTTAAGAAAGTTTTTTCCATCAATTATTCTAGCTACTATTAGTGATGAGCAAGAGTCGCCAACAACATTTAAAACGGTTGCGGGTGCATCTATTATTGTGGCGATAATTGAAAGGATTGGTAAGGCAGATGATGGGAAGCCAAGAATTTGTAAAATAAACATTTCGGATATAGTTCCTCCACCAATTGGAACAGCGGTTATAAGTAATGTTGAAAGTAAAGATACTCCTAAAATAGTTAAAATGTTTATATCTTTACCAAATAAGTAAATTAAGAACATTATTTTAAAGGCACTACCAACAACTGAGCCATCTTTATGAAAACTGGTTCCCATGGGAATTGTTGTTTCGGCAATATCACTTGGTACTCCCATTTCCTTGGTATATTTAATATTTATGGGGATAGTGGCAGCTGATGAACAAGTTGCTAGGGCTGTTGTTGATGGACTTAGTATATTTTTCCAATAAGCTTTTAATCCTTTTTTGCCACTAACTAATATGACATATGCACTATAAACAAATACATAAATAAATAAACATACAATGGTATAAACTATAAATGTTTTAAGAAAACCAATAGCAATTACACTTCCATAACTACCAATAAGAGTTGCTATGAAACAACCTAAACCAATAGGTGCATAATACATAATAATGTTTACGATGTTTATGACTACTTCATTAAGACTTAATATTAATTCAATTACCTTTTTACCTTTATCTTTACTTTTGCGAATGGCAAAACCAAAAATAATTGAGAACACTAAAATAGCAATTATATTTTCTTTACTTAAAATTTTGTAAAAATCATTTACAGTTAATAAATTAGCAGTTTTTTGCAATATGTTTACTTCTTCACTAATAACAACATCTTGATTTAATAGATTCGTTAGATTGTTAATATCTTTAGAATCTATTAATTTGATTGTATAAGATGATACTACTCCTATTAAAGCAGCAATGATTGACATAACAGCAAATACGATAAGAATTGTTATCATAATTTTGCCTAATCTTTTAGGATTTTCCATTTTAATTATTGATGATGTAATTGTTAAAAATATAAGCGGAACTATTACAACAAACATTAAGTTGAGGAAGATATCTCCTAAAGGACTTAATACACAGGCTTTTTCTTTAAAGATAAGACCGATGATTGTACCTATAATTATACTTAGTAATAAGATAATGGTACTTTTATAATTTTTCCATATTTTTTTCATTGTTTCCTCCTATTTAAATTATATAGTTTAATTTAAAAATAATTAATATTCATAATTATTCAATAAATTTAAGGTGTATTCATTAATTATTCACTTTGTGATATGATTTAGGTATGAAAAGAAAATATGTTAAATTAAATGATGGTTATAGTCATTTGTCTTTGGGAAATGTGATTAACGTTATTAAGGAAGAAAGCAAGAATAAATCTTCGGCTATTCAAGGAGAAATTTTTTGTGCTATTTTTAGTACGGATTACGTTAATAATTCGACTGTTAATAATTATTGTATTGGATCAAGGGGAATTGGGGATAATTATAAACAAATTTATATTAATTTAAGAAAAAATTTTGAGAAAGATAAAACTATTTTTAAGGAGATAATTTGTAATATTTTAACAATTGTGGAAGGAACTATTTATAGAGAAGACGATATTGATGTAATTAATCAAAATGGAGAGTTAAAAAATATCTGTTGTAAATTATATAATATTGCTAAAAATGATGCGAGTGTTAATAGTGATTATATTTGTTTATTTAGAGATTTATTTAAGAATGAGAATTATTATGAGTTATTTGTGGATTTAGTTATTTATGCTATTCTTGAAAAGAAACAGCCTTTATATCAAGATGAAAAAATTAAGAATGTGGTAGAAACAATTTTAGAAAATACAGATATTTCGGTTAATGATTTGCAAAATTTTTTAATACTCGAAATGAACGATGGTAGTAATTTTGATTTTTCTTTAGTTAATCTTGCTAACCAAGATAATCCTTATGCAAATTATGAACTTGGCAAAAAGGAATATAGAGGAGAATTTGAGGGAAAGCCTAATTATAGTAAAGCTTTTAATTATTTTGAGAAGGCTGCATTAAAAAATCATCCTTCGGCATATTGGATGATGGGGAATATGGTTAAAAATGGCCTTATAGGAAATTATGA
>CANNTX010000009.1 GCA_947522695.1 uncultured Bacilli bacterium
GTCACCTGTTAATTACAGATTACAATCCTCTAGTTAAAAACTATTTATAAACTGTCCAACTTTTGGGGTTCAGTTCACTATTAGATAATTAAGTGTCTATTTTTTTATTATGTATACCAAAATAGATATACATAGAATAATGAAACATATGTATCTTAAAAAATTAATAATAAATTTTCTTTTACTCATATGTAACACCTCCTCGTCTTTTTATTATTAAAAGGTGAGGATAGACACCCAGCAACTAATTGCTCCTTAGTTGTTATTATACTATTGGTGTAATTTATAAACAAGCGAACAATTAAATAAATTTATATGTTTTAATTCAGTGTAATAAGGTTTAAGATTTTGAAACTTGAACCTTTTATATGCAACAATTTATTACTAGATGAAAAAATAGTATGTTTCCCCGACTTTGTAAACACTATCCTTACGAACAAATGATTTGACATTTATTGAAATGCATGTTATTATATAGGCACTTTGTTAAAGGGGGAATATTGAATGGAAGATATGATAAAAGAAGAAAATATATTAAAAGTAAAAGATTATATTGAACATTTAGATCATAAAAATCATGATTCAATAGCTAATTTTGATATGTTTTTAGATTGGATTGACATTAATTATATTAATCTTAATTATGAAGAAATAATAGCGTTAATTAATACAGATGATTATTTTAAAAAGATGATCTTTGATGTTTGTTCTTCTGATAAAATTAATTATGATAATTTTGATTTAAACGAGGCTAAATTTATTAAAAATCTGTTAAAAGCTTATAAAAGAGTTCAAGATATAGAAAAGGTAGAAAAAGACTTAAAAGATTTTAGTTTAAATGATGTTAATTTTAGGGATATAAATTTAAATTCATTAGAATTAGATCCTTTAAATTTTTATTTAAGTCAGGCTCCTAAAAGATTATTAACTAGAGAAGAAGTCATAGATTTATGTAAAAAGAGGGATTTGGGTTCACAAAAAGCAAGAGATATTTTAGCTGAATATAATATGAAATTAGTTGCTTATATTGCGATGAAACATAAAAGTGGAACAGAACAAAGCCAAAGTATTGATATTATGGATTTAATCGGTGCAGGAAATGAAGGATTAATGATTGCAATAGATAAATATAATTATAAATTAGGATGGTCATTCTCGACTTATGCTACATGGTGGATTATGCAATCAATAAGAAGAACAATTGCTAGTGATTCAAGAACTATAAGAGTACCTGTTCATGTTCATGAAGCTTCTTTAATAGTTAAAAGAGCTATATCTAAATATTTTGCATTGTATGGTAAAAATCCTAGTGAAGAAGAACTTGTGGAAATTACAAATTTACCATTAAATAAAGTTCAAGATGCTTTAAATGCAGTTTATAATAGTGTGATGTCATTAGATAATCCAATTGAACTTGATGAGGATTGTGATACAGAATTAATAGATTGTGTTGAAGATAAAGAACATTCAAAAGATTCATTTGAAAGAAAAATATTTAATCAAGAATTTAGAGAAGCATTAATGAATTCAAAATTAACTGATAAAGAAAAAAATGTTATTCTATATCGTTTTGGATTTGTTGATGGAGAAACTCATACATTAGAAGAAATTGGTCAAAAGATGGGAGTAACTAGAGAAAGAATCAGACAAATTGAAAGTAAGTCTATACGTAAGTTAAGAAAAGATTCTAATGTTAAAAAGTTTGCATAAAAAGGGGGATAATATGGTTACAAAAGTGCTAAATCATGATAATATTGATCATATTAAAAATTTTATTAATGATTGTTTTGGAGAAGATGTAGTTTCGAATATTAATAAATTAACGAAAGAATTAAAACATTTTAATTTAAGTAATAGAGATATGATTTTTCTTATTAATACGTGTGATACTTTGTACAAAACTATTGAAAATTTAATAACAAACAAAATAAATATCGATTATTTACAAAATAAAGAAGTAATAAATAAATTATTAATAAATTTTAATTTTATTAAAGAAGTAAATAATAGTGTTGATAATGATGAGTTATCTCTTATGACTAAAGATTATATGAGTGATGACATAGTTAAATCTTATTTAAGAAATTTACCAAATAGACTTTTAACTTTTGAAGAAATAGTTTCACTTTATAAAAGAATGGATTTTGGTGATAAAGCAGCAAGAGATATTGTAATAACTTACAATTTAAGATTAGTTGTATCAATTGCTAAAAAGTATACAAATCTAGGCGTGGATTTTGAAGATTTAATAAGTGCTGGTCATGAAGGGTTGATATTAGCTGTTGATAAATATGATTATACATTAGGATTGGCGTTTAGTAATTATGCTATTTGGTGGATTAGACAATCGATTACTAGAACTATTGCAAATGAGTCTAGAATTATTAGAATTCCGGTTTATGCTCATGAACTTGTATTAAAAATTAAACAATTTTCTTTAGATTATTATATCAATTATAATAAATATCCATCTGTTTTAACTATTGCAAATTCTTTAAATCTTAAAGTGGATTTTGTTAATAGTGTATTACCTATAATTGATGGAGTTTCATCATTAAATGAAAGTGTTGCTAATGATGAATTTGGTGATACTGAAGTGATAGAATTATTAAAATCAGACATTGATGTGGAAGATGATGTAGTAGAAAAAATTAGTAATAAAGAACTTGTTGATTATGTTTTTAATCAAATGAATTTAAGTGAAAGAGAGAAGGCAATTATTGCTTATCGTTTTGGATTTGTTGATGGAAAAATATATAAATTAGAAGAAGTAGGAAATATGTTTAATATTACAAGAGAAAGAGTTAGACAAATTGAGTATAAAGCTATATTAAAGTTAAAAAAATCGGCATATGTTAAAAAGTTATGTTGTTAAATAATTTAAAAATATTGAATCAAGAAAGTCTTAGATAGGTGAAGTGTATGAAAAATAATGCTATGATTGATAATTTTGATATTTCATTTATTATAAATTATTTAAAGGAATATGATATTAAATTATTGTCTAAAGAAGAACAATATAAACTTTTTATAGAATTAGAAGATGGAAGCGAAGAAGCTAGAGAAAAGTTAATACTTCATAATTTATTACTAGTTATTGCAATGGCAAATAAGTATGTTGGAGTAGGCTATGATGCTTCGGAACTGTTTGATATGGGGTGTCTTGGTTTAATTATTGCTGTTGATAGATTTGATTATAAAAGAGGTTTATGTTTTAGTACTTATGCTAAGTTTTGGATTAAGCAAACTATTTTAAGAAGTATTACAAATGAGCTAAAAGTGCTAAGATTACCAGTTGAATTAACATATAAAATTTTAAAAATGAAAAAATTTATATCTGATTATTATTCCATGAATGGTTATTTACCAACTAATGATGAAATATCCAAAAGTTTGCAGCTGCCTATAGATAAAATTGATAATTATAAACAATTGTTAGATGAAATTGTTTCATTAAATATGGTTCTATTCAATGAAGAAATAAGTGAAGAAGAAGAAAAAGAAGAAGAATTAATTAATACAATTCCTTCAGATATTGATTATATTGAAGCCGTAGAACAGAAAGTTTTAAACGAAACTATTAGAGATTTAATTTTTAATTCTAAAATTATAAGTGATAGAAACAAACAAATTCTTATGTATCATTTTGGATTTATAGATGGTGAACAAAGATCACATGAATTTATTGCTAAACAATTTGGAATTAGTAAAGCAAGGGTTCAACAAATTGAACAAGTTGCTTTTAAAAAAATCTTAACTTTACCACAAATACAAAAATTAAATCCAAAATATACTAGTAAATAGATAAAAATTTTATAAACTGAGTAAAAATTATGGACATAAAAGAAAATATTTGCTATATTAACTATGTTTGTAATTAATTTATAAACCGCACTGAAGAGGTAGAAAGATGCATAGGCACACCTTAAAGGCGAGTCCTAAAAAAGATGGGAGGAAAATTAATGAAAGCTATATTTGTTACAGGTGGTAAACAATATTATGTTGCTGAAGGTGACGAAATCTTTGTAGAAAAGTTAGATGCTGAAGCTGGTTCTACAATTGATTTTACCGATGTACTTGCTGTTGGTGATAAAACTGGAACTCCATATGTTAAAGGAGCTAAAGTTGTTTGCGAAGTAGTTAAACATGGTAAACAAAAGAAAATTTTAGTGTTTAAATATAGACCTAAAAAGAAATATCGTCTAACTAAAGGACATAGACAACCATATACTAAATTAGTAGTTAAATCTATAGTTGGTTAATATGATTAAAGTAGTTTATAGTAGTAATTCTTTAAAAGTTACTGGTCATGCTAATTATGATGATTATGGTAAAGATATTGTATGTGCTTCAGTATCAAGTTTAATAACTTGTACAGTTAATGGTATATATAGTTTAAATAAGAATTCTATTTTATATAAAGATGATTCTAATATGATAGAAATTAAAATATTAGATGATGAAAATGCTTTAAAATTATTTAACAACTTAATATTAATGCTAAAGGATTTAGCAAAAGATTATCCAAAAAATATTAAAATAGAAAGTGAGAAATAAAAATGTTATTTATTAAATTAAACATTCAACGTTTTGCTCATGTTAAGGCTCAAGGATCTACTCAAAATGGTAGAGATTCTGTTGGTCGTAGATTAGGTGCTAAATTAGGAGATGGACAAACTTGCGTAGCAGGTAATATTATTTATCGTCAAAGAGGTACTAAAATCTATCCAGGAACAAATGTTGGAATGGGTAAAGATCATACTTTATATGCACTAATTGATGGTGTGGTAAAATATGAAAGATTAGGAAAAGATAAGAAAAAAGTAAGCGTTTATAGTAAGTAATGCTTACTTTTTTATTTGATTTGATTAATTATTAATGTTATACTAGATTTTGTAAGGATTTGATAAGATGGAAGAGATACTTAAAAGAATACATGAATATAGTCTAGAAGAGATAATGGGATCTCGTTTTGCAAGATATTCAAAATATATAATTCAAGATCGAGCAATACCTGATGTTAGAGATGGATTAAAGCCAGTTCAAAGAAGAATTATATATGCTATGTATCGTGATAAAAATACATATGATAAACAATTTAAAAAGTGTGCTAATGCGGTTGGTAATGTATTAGGTAAATATCATCCTCATGGCGATTCATCTGTTTATGAAGCATTAATTAGAATGAGTCAAGGTTGGAAACAAAATCATATTTTAATTGAAGTAGATGGAAATAATGGATCTATTGATGGTGATGGACCAGCAGCATATCGTTATACTGAATGTAGGCTTGCAAAGATAAGTGAAGAATTATTAAAAGATATTGATAAAGATACGGTTGTAATGGCTCCTAACTATTCTGATACTTTAATGGAACCAACTGTGTTACCAGCTAAGTTTCCTAACCTTTTAGTTAATGGAACAAGTGGTATTTCAGCAGGATATGCAACAAATATTCCACCACATAATTTAATTGAAGTATGTGATGCAGTAATTAAAAGAATAGATAGTCCTAATTGTCATGAAGATTCTATTTTTGAAATAATAAAAGGGCCTGATTTTCCAACTGGGGCAATTGTTGAAGGAATAGATGGAATTAAAGAAGCTTTTAAAACTGGTAGAGGTAGATTAATTGTTACTAGTAAATATACTTTTGAAAAGAATAAAGGTAAAGAGCAAATAGTTATTACTGAGATTCCTTTTGATGTTAATAAACAATTATTAGTTAAAAAAATAGATGATATTAGATATGATAAAAAAATAGATGGTATTGCTGAAGTTAGAGATGAATCAGATAAAGATTCTTCAATTCGTATTGTTATTGATATTAAAGCGGGAGCTAATAAAGATCTAATATTAAAATATTTACTTAAAAATACTGAATTACAAACAACATATAATTACAATATGGTTTGTATAGATAAAAGAAGACCTAGATTACTAGGAATTATTCCAATAATTGATGCTTATATTGAACATCAAAAAGATGTTATTACTAAGAGAACTAAATTTGATTTAGATTTTGCTTTAAAAGAAATGCATATTACTGAAGGCTTAGTTAAAGCTATAAGTATTTTAGATGAAGTAATTGCTTGTATTAGAGGAAGTAAAAATAAGCCAGATGCAATTATAAATTTAGTTAAGAAGTTCGATTTTACTGAAGAACAAGCAACAGCAATTGTTATGTTACAATTATATAGACTAACTAATACTGATATAACTATTTTAAATGAAAAGTTAGATAATTTAAGAAAGATTATAGATGAACTTAGATTAATTTTAAGTGATGAAAATAAATTAAAAGCAGTTATTAAAGAAGAACTTAGAAGAATTAAAAAAGAATATGGAATGCCTCGTAAGACGGAAATTAGAAGTGAAGTTAAAGAAATTAAAATTGATGAAAAGGAATTAATTCCGAGAGAGGATGTAATCGTTATTTTAACTAAAGACGG
This sequence comes from uncultured Bacilli bacterium, assembly GCA_947522695.1. Lineage (GTDB taxonomy): Bacteria > Bacillota_I > Bacilli_A > RF39 > UBA660 > CAG-533. Next base: position 6,453 of record CANNTX010000009.1, read on the forward strand.
TTATATTAAGAGGGTTTCATTAAAGAGTAAATCTGATGAAGAAGATACCCTTGTTAAACTAGGCGATTATGTAATTTCTTATTATAAAACTAATACGATTAATAAGTTATGTGTTATTACAGCTAAAGGAAATTATTTATATATTCCAATTCATGAAATACCAGTATGTAAATGGAAGGAAATAGGTAAGCATGTAAGTAATATTGTAACTATTCCTTCTGATGATAGAGTAATATCTTCTTATGTTATTAATGAAGAACAAAGTAATCCGATTATTTCAATATTTACTAAGAATGGTATAGTTAAGAGATGTAATTTAAATGACTTTATAGTTTCAAGATATAATAAACCATATACTGCTATGAAACTTAAAGATGATGATGAAATAGTAAGTACTAGTTTAAATAAAGAAAATGCAATGATTGTTACTAGTGATGGATATTATTTAAATTATAATGTTAATGAGATACCGGTTGTTAGTCCTAAAGCAGCGGGTGTTAAAGGAATTAACTTAAAAGATGACTTTGTTATACTAGGTACTACATATAACGATAGTGATGAATATTTAGATGTATTTACAAATCAAAAGACGGCTAAGAGAGTTAAATTAAAAGACTTAAGTTTCTTATCAAGGGCTAAGAGAGGATCTAGTTTACTTAAGAAAGTTAAATCAACTAAGTATGAAATATCATTTGCGTTCTTAACTAATAGTAAAGATGAAATTGGATACATTACGGGAGAAGATACAAACATATTAAAAAATAGTGATATTCCAATAATGGATGTTCAATCAACAGGAAGTGTTTATACTAAGTTAAATGTAAGTAATGTATTTGTTATAAAAAATATGAAAAATATTGATGATAATTCTTTTGTAGTAAAACAAGAAGAGAAAACAAATGAAGAATTAACTATTGATAATTTCATTGATGATTTTAAATTATAGAATTATAAGACCACTTAATTAATATAATATATTAGGTGGTTTTATTTATGGATAAAAAAGATGAATTTAAAGAATTTATTAAAAGTAAACCTGAATTAGTTGATTTAGTTAAAAATAAAAAATATACATGGCAAGATTTTTATGAGGTATATGATTTATATGGAAATAACGATGATGTTTGGAATAAATATAATGAAGAAAAAAGTGAAGTTGATAGTGATGATAGAAAGAATGCATCTATTACAGAACTTACTAATTTAGTTAAAAATATTAATATTGATAATGTGCAAAAATATATTAATAATGCTCAGAAAGCTATTAATGTAATAAGTGAGTTAACAGCTAAAAAACCAGTTGATACAATAAATACTGTTGCTAAAACACCTAGGGTAATTAATAAGTTTTTTGGTGATTAATGAAAGCCGATATTTTAATTAAAATTAATAGTGATCCTAAATTAAAAGAGTTTATTAATAATAATTCTTATTGGTATAAATATTTAAATAGGGGAAGTAGTTATTATAAAAATTTTATGGAAGCATATAAAAGTTATAAGAAAAATGAACGTATAAATAAAACTAATAATATATTAGAGACGGTTGACACTGTTAACAGTATTTTGAAAATATTAAAGTAAAAGTAATTGACATATTCTTTTCTTTCTAGTAGAATTAATTATAGATAACATAGAAAGAGGGAAATGATTTATGAAAAAGTTAAATGAGAAAGGTTTTACATTAGTTGAGTTACTTGCTGTAATTGTTGTACTTGCAATTATTATGGTTTTAACTGTTCCATCAGTTTTATCATCAATGAATTCTGCAAGACAATCATCATTCTTAATTTATGCTGGTAAAATGCTTGAAGCTGCTCAAGGAAAATATCAATCAGAATCATTATTAACTACACCTAGTACTTGTTATAATTTAAGTGCTTTAAGTGGCAATGGTTCAACTCAATATAAGGGAGTAGTAAAGGTATCAATTGGAACTGACGGAAGCCCTGTATTTAAACTTCAAATGTATGATAACAATTATCAAATTGGATTTAAAGCTGATACCAATTCTGGAGACGTAGCTGATGGCGTTACCTATGCTAATATTGAAACTATTAAAGGCAATTTAGCATCAAAGAAACCACTTCAAGCTGCACCAAGTGCTACAGATGCTGCTAAAGCACCTTATAATGTTGCTTGCCCAGCAGCATAGATTTGTGATTAGATTAAAATCAAAGGTTTAAACTTTGATTTTTTTATGTTATGATTTTAGTGGTGATTAAAGATGATAATAGGATCTCATGTACATTTTAAAAATAAACAAATATTAGATAGTGTTAAGGAAGCAATTTTATATAAGGCTGATACTTTTATGTTTTATACTGGTGCACCACAAAATACTTTTAGATCAGATATAAAGCCAGAATACTTAGTTGAAGCTAAAGAGTTAATGATTAAAAATAATATTGATATAAATAATGTTATATGTCATGCTCCGTATATTATTAATTTGGCTAATAATTTAGATGAACATAAATATGAATTTAGTAAAGAATTTTTAAGAAAAGAATTAGATAGATGTGAAGAATTAGAAGTTAAATATCTTGTGTTACATCCGGGATCTAGTGTTAAGATAGAACGTGATGTTGCAATAGATAATATAGTTAGAGCTATTAATGATATTACTAAAGAAGAAGATAAATGTATTATTCTTTTAGAAACTATGGCAGGTAAAGGTACTGAAATAGGTTGTAATTTAGATGAAATAGCTTATATTGTTAAAAATGTTAGAAATAAGATTGGAGTTTGTTTAGATACATGTCATTTAAATGATTCGGGAGTTAATCTTAAAGAATTTGATAGTTATTTAGATGAATTTGATAAAAAAGTTGGTATTGATAAAATTAAATGTGTTCATGTCAATGATTCTAAAAATATATTAAGTAGTCATAAAGATCGTCATGAAAATATAGGATTTGGTACTATTGGGTTTGATACCTTGTTAAGTATAATTAATAATCCTAGATTAGAAAAAGTTCCTAAAATATTAGAAACTCCTTATGTTATGGATAAAGCCCCTTATAAATATGAAATAGAGATGATAAGAAAGGGAAAGTTTAATCCAAATTTAATAAATGATATTATAAATAATTAATATATTCATCAATTAATTTACTTATTTTACCTGCGTTTTCTTTAGAGAAACGATCTTTATAATCATTAAAATTATATTTATATTTGTCTTGCATTATTTCTTTATAATGTTTTTTAATAAAGTCATAAGTAAAGTCTAATTCTTCGTTAGATAGTCTTATGTCTTTTTTAGTTGCAAAGTTTAAAATATCATCTTTTCTTAAATTATTCATATATATATCAACAATATTCATAAAATCACCCTATATATTTTATGTTTTTATCCATAATAATATTATGAAAAATAAAATTATATATTTATATATTTTAATTAGTTTGATATCAATTATAGTTGTTTTTAACTTTATAAATAATAATTCTTATAGTGTTACTGATGAATATGTTTATGGGTTAACTGCTCCAAGAGGAAGAATATTAGATGTTAATGGGAATATATTAGTTGATAATAAACAAATTAAAGTAATTATTGCTAATACTTATGGATTAAGTGAACAAGAAATTATAGAAAGTGTAAAAGAATTAGCTAAAATTATTGATATAGATAGTAATGTTAGTGAGTATAATTTAAAATATTATTATTATATAAATAATAGAAAAAAAGTTGATAATTTAATATCAGATGAAATTAAAACTAAATATAAAGAAAGAAAAATAAGTAGTAAAGAATTATTAGAAGAAAAGATTAATATTATTGATGATGATATGTTAAGTAAGATAGATAAAAAAGAAGCTTATTTATATTATTTATTTACTAATGGGTATTCTTATCAAGATAAAATTATTAAAGAGGATATAAGTGAAGAAGATTATATAAATATTAATAATAAAATGATTAAGGGAATAAGGACTGATATAACATGGGAAAGAATATATCCTTATGGTGATAGTTTAAAACAGGTATTTGGAATGGTTTCTTCTAAAAGTGAAGGATTACCTTTAGAATATAAAGATTATTATTTAAAGATGGGATATAATTTAAATGATAGAGTTGGTGTTAGTAATTTAGAATTTATTTATGATGATTATTTAAAAGGAACTAAAGCTAAATATGTTAGAAAAGATGGATATTTAAAATTAGTGAGTGATTATGAAAGTGGAAATGATTTGGTACTATCAATAGATATTAATATTCAAAATAAAGCCGAAAAAATATTAGAAGAAGAAATGATCTTAGCAAAAAAGGCTCCTAATTCAAAATATTTTGATAAGTCTTATTTAATAGTTAGTAATCCGAATAATGGGGAAATAATGTCTTTAGTGGGAAAGAAAATTACTAAGGATAATATTTTTATAGATTATTCTTATAATACAATATTAGATTCTTATGCAATGGGTAGTGCAGTTAAAGGGGCTTCAATATCAGTTGGATATAAATATAAGTTAATAGATGATAATTTTAAGGTTAAGGATGCTTGTGTTAAGTTGTATTCTCAAAGAGATAAATGCTCATGGATGAGTTTAGGTTATATTGATGATTTAGAAGCTTTAAGAATGAGTAGTAATTATTTTCAATATATTATAGTAATTAAAAGTACTGGTAAAGAATATAAGAGAAATATGAAGCTTAATACTACTGTGGAAGATTTTAAACGTTATAGGGATGTTTTTAATGAATATGGATTAGGTGTTTTAACTAATATTGATTTAAATAAAGAATCTAGTGGTGTTAAAGGAAATATAGTATCTGATGATTTACTTCTTAATTTATCAATTGGACAATATGATGCTTATACTCCTATTCAGTTAACAAGTTATATTGGAACTATTGCAACAGGTGAAAGAAGAAAACTATCTTTAGTTAAATATGTAATTGATAAAAATGGTAAAATAATATATGAAAATAAGAATGAGGTATATAATAAAATTTCAGAAGATGATTATAATTTAAATAGAATTAGAGAAGGTTTTTCATTAGTTAATAAAACTGGTACTGGTTATTATTATACTAATCATAAGTTTACGTCGGCGGGTAAAACTGGTACAGCAGAGGCAATGTATGGTAATGTTTCAGTTATTAATACTTCATATGTTATGTATGCTCCTTTAGAAAATCCAAAATTTACTTTAACTTTGGTAAGCCCTAGTATTAAATATCAAAATAGTAATAGTTCATATAAATATCCAATAAATGCTCATGTTGCTAAAAAAGTTAGTGAATTTGTTTATAATTATTTAAGTGAGTAAAATTTACTAGTAAATAATTTATAATAGTGTTATTATATGTGAGGTTTAAAGGAAGTGTTGTTATGAATTATATTAAAAATGTTTATTTGGAAGATAGAAATCGAAAATTAGTAATAGAAGTTGATGATAATTTAATTAATTTAATTAAACCTTTTATAGGAAATAAAGATTTTGTTTATTTAGGTGAATATCCTTTAATTGTACCTGATAGTATGACACAATCAAAGTTAAATAAAAAAGGTGGTAAACATATAACTAATGAATTTTATAATATTCCACAAAATACATTAAGTGGGGAAGTTAAATTTAATAAGTATCCTGTTATTATGTATAACAATATTAAGTATGTATGTGTAAATAGTTTAGAGGATAATAAACGTAATTGGATAGAAATTAGACCTGTTAAATGGCAGATAAATGAATCTAATTTAGAGTTTGAATCTAGTTTATTTGTTAAATCTGATTGTTTATTAAATGAAGATATAATTAAAAAATATGTTGTTAATGATATGTTTCAAGGAATTAATAATTCTAATATAATTTATGAACTTGCTAGATTGAATGGACAAAATTTAAAAGATTTTAATTTATATTCAATACTAAATAATTCTAATTTAAATTTTAATTCATTAACTAGTGAAGAAATAATAATTCTTGGTTTAATGTTAGGTTTATTTAAAGGAAAAACTTTTAAATTTGAAGATGTTGCTTCATTATTAGATATAGATATTGAAGAGGTATTATATAAATATAAAAGTGGTATTAATAAATTAGAGATAATAATTAATAAAAGTTTAAGTGATGAAAATAAACATGCTGAAAAATTACTTACAATGATTAATGAGAGGAAATAACTTGAAAAAGTTATTTTTTTTATAAATTAACAAATAAAAAAAGTAAAATGAAAAGTTTTTGGCTATTTATATATATAGAAGGTATAAATATATCTTCTTAGAACTAGGAGGTGACATGAGTAATTTATATAAAGCTTTAAGACAAAAATATGGCTATGATTTTCAAATACCTATTTATAATGATCGTGCTTTTAAATCATTAGTAAAAAAACATAATAATTTTATTATTAAATTATTATCCGAATTATGTAATTTTAATATTAAAGATGTAGAAGATTCTTATTTTTTAGATACTGAAACAACTAATGATTATTATGATGAAACTAAAATGACTGTTGATTTAATATTTAGTGATAATAATAAGAACTTAGTTAATATAGAAATGAATACTAATATTAATAATTCTACTTTAATAAGAAATAATCTATATATTTATAGAATAATATTAAGTAAATCAGATAATAAAAATAAAATGTATGAAAATATTAATTTAACTCAAATTAATATTGATTTAAAATCATTTAATTTTATGAAAAAGATAGTAAATAAATTTGAAATGATAGAAGATACTACATTTGAAAAACTACCATATTTTGTTACAGTCTATCACATTGGTCTTGATAAAATAGAACAAAATTCTTATAATGAAAGCATAAGTGATTATGCAACAAGATGTTTAAAAATATTTGCATCAAGTAGCAAGAAACTAACAAAAGAACTTGCTGGAAACTATAAAGAATTATTGGAGGTTGCGAAATTTATGAATAATTATTCTAATAATCTAAAAAATCTAATTTATTATAATCCCGATGAAGAAGCCGAAAAAATAAGATTAACAGATTTACATTTTGCTCGTGAAGATGGATATGAACTTGGCGTTTCTCAAGGTATATCAGATGAAAAGAAAAACATAGCTCAAAAAATGCTCTCGAAAGGAACACCAGTCGAAGAAATATCGGAAATTACTAACCTATCAAAAAAAGAAATATTAAAGTTAAAAGATAACAATTAATATTTCTTTTTATTTGAAATTTTATTATATATTATTTAATTTAGACGTGTTATAATGTTTGAAGAAAGAGGTTTATATATGGCAAGTAGAAGTGAATTAAGAGAAAAAATAATGACTATTATTTATCAAATAACTTTATATAAGAATAATAAAATGAGTTATAACGTTGATGATGTTATTAAAGAAAATGTAGAAATAGATAATGAATTTGTTAAAGATATGGTTTATGGGGTTGTTACTAATTTTGATGAACTTACAAATATTGCAAATGAATATTTAAAAGATTGGACAATTGATAGATTAGATTTAACAGGTGGAGCTATACTTAGAATGGCTATTTATGAAATAAAATATATGGATACACCTAATATCGTAGTTATTAATGAAGCTTTAGAACTTGCTAAGAAATATAGTGATGATGCAGTTAGAAAGATGATTAATGCTTGTTTAGATAGGATTATTAACGAGTAATGGAAAGAAGATATATTACAGTAGGTACTTTAAATAGATATCTTAAAAATAAATTTGATACTGATCCTAATATTCAGAAAGTTTATTTAAAGGGTGAGGTATCTAATTTTAAAGGGCATACTAGGGGACATTTATATTTTACTTTAAAGGATGAGGAATCAAGAATAAATGCGGTAATGTTTTCTTTTAATGCTTCTAAATTAAATTTTGTTCCAGAAGATGGAATGAAAGTACTTGTATGTGGTAAGGTTTCTTTATATCCACCAACTGGACAATATCAAATTTATGTAGAAGAGATGACTAATGATGGATTAGGTAATCTATATTTGATGTTTGAGGCTTTAAAGAAAGAACTTAGTGAACTTGGTTATTTTAATGAAGAACATAAAAAGAAGTTACCAAAGTATCCTAAAAAAATTGGAATTGTTACAGCACCAACTGGAGCAGCTATTAAAGATATATTAAGTACAATTAAAAGAAGATATCCTATATGTGAAACATTATTATTTCCTTGTTTAGTTCAAGGAGATCTTGCTAAAGATGATATTGTAAGACAAATTAATAAAGCTAATGAGTATGATGATATTGATTTATTAATAGTTGGACGTGGTGGTGGATCTTATGAAGATCTATGGGCGTTTAATGAGAAAGTTGTAGCTGATGCAATATATAACTCTAGAATACCTATAATAAGTGCAGTAGGACATGAAATAGATTTTACAATAGCAGATTTTGTGGCTGATTTAAGAGCACCAACTCCAACCGGAGCTGCTGAAATGGCTGTACCTAATATGAGTGATTTACTTAATTTAATTACTCAATATAAATTAAGAAGTACAAATATAATTAATACTAAAATAAAGAATTATCAAAATGTTTTGGATAAATTAAAATCATCTTATGTTTTAACTAATCCACTTAATATTTACGAGATTAAAGAACAAAAATTATCTGATTTAATAGATAGATTAAACAATTATATTATAAATAAAATTGAAATTAATAAAACTAAATATGAACATTTAAGAAATAATCGTATATTATGTAATCCGGAAGAGATGTTTAAAGAGAAGTATCATAAATACAATTTAATACTTAATAAATTAGAGTTACTTAATCCTTTAAATATATTATCTAAAGGTTATTCAGTAGTTTCTAAGGATGATGAAATAATTAAAGATAGTGATAAATTAAAAGTGGGAGATAATATTAATATAAGATTATTTAAAGGTAAAATAAATGCGAAAGTTGAAGGGATAGAATAATTATGGAAGATAAAAAATTTGAAGATTTAATGAATGAACTTGAAATGAATGTTAAAAAATTAGAAAATGGGGAAATTGATTTAGATTCATCTATTGAAACTTATAGTGAAGCTATGAAGCTTGCTAAAATATGTGGAGATAAATTAACTAAAGCAACTGAATCTGTTAATAAAATATTAATGGATAATGGTGAAGAAAAAGATTTTAAAGTGGAGGAATAAGAATGAAATATTGTACTAAATGTGGTAATGAATTAAAAAGTAAAGATTTATATTGCTCAAAGTGTGGAACTAAAGTTGAAAAAGAAATTAAAGAAGCTAAAGAAGTTAAGGATGCTGGTAGTGAAGAAGTTAATGGCAATTTTACAATAAATAAGAGAGATATTGCTACTCAAATTATTTTAACAGTTATTACGTGTGGTTTATATAGTTTGTATTGGATTGTAACTATTACTGATGATGTTAATATGTTATATGAGGATGATAATAATACTTCCGGTATAACTGTTGTTCTTTTAAGTATTTTAACATGTGGTTTATACTTAATTTATTGGAATTATGATATCGGAAGAAAACTATATCAATTAGGAAATAAATATGATAAACAAATATCTGATAATTCAATTATATATTTAATTTTATCTATAATCCAAGCTAATTTAGTTAATTTAATTTTAATGCAAAGCGATTTGAATAAACTTGGAAAATAGAATAAAAAAAGTAGTATTAATCAATATAGGATTAATACTATTATTGTTTTTATATTATAAAATATATATTAAATTTAATGTTGGAATACCTTGTCTATTTAAATTAATAACGGGATATGATTGTCCAGGTTGTGGAATTACAAGATGTTTATTTTCATTAATTAATTTGGATATTAAAAATGCTTTTAATTATAATGCTTTAGTTACAATATTAATTATTCCATTTATAATATATTATTGTTATATGAATTATTGTTATGTTTTTGGTAAAAATAATAATGTAAAGAAGTATGTTAATAAAATATCTATAATTTTATTAATTGTTTGCTTTATTTATGGGATATGGAGAAATTTATATTAATAGATTTTAAAAAATTTTATTATATCCGTCAAGCGAACATTTGGATAAAAATTATAGATAAAATTTTGTACAAAAATAAAAAATACGATTGTTCGCTTGACGGGGGGGTAAACCGAGATATAATTTCACTAGAGTAGGAGTGAAATTATTTTTTTATGAGAAGTAAAATAACAAAAGAAAAAATATATGTGATAACAACAATTTTGGTTGTTTCAATTGTGTTTATTGGAATAGGTTATGCATTCTTTACAGCCAATAATCCGAAAGGATCAACAGCTCAGATAATATCAAAGAGTGGTAGAATGTTAATTAATTATAACGATGGAACAGATAATATAGTGCCTTTAACTAATATTCAACCAAGTGATACAATATTAGTTGATAAAACATTTACATTAACAGGAATAAACACGACAGGATTAAATGGTTTATCAATGCCATATGTAATAAGTATTGAATATCAAAATACGTTTAAAATTGAGAATGGTTTAGAATTTCTGTATTTTATTAAAAGAATTGATACAAATGAGAATATAAGTTGTACCTTAAAAGGTTTAGGTTTTGTGAATGATACACTTGTATCATATGGTATTCCAGAAAGCCAAACTGGATATGTAGCAGGTTATTTTGATGATTGGAGTGGAAATGCTTCCACTCAAGAACTCGCACATGGTGAATTTAAATCAAGTACGGAAGAACAAGTATTATCATTAAATTTAAGAATGATGTTTAGAGATACTGGGAAAAATCAAGATTATAATAAAGGAGCAACCTTTAATGGAAAGATAGTTGTTACTGCTCCAGAAACAAGTACATTTGCAACAGATACATGGGAAGAAATTGCAAACAATGTAAAGTCAGGAAATGCATCAAAATATAGAGTAGGCTCAGAAAAAGAAGTAGAAATAGAAGGAAAAAGTTATACGGTAAGAGTAGCAAATAACTCCACACCAAGTGAATGTAGTGGCACAGATTTTTCCCAAACAGCATGTGGATTCGTAGTTGAATTTGTGGATGTTGTAGAAAATAGAAATATGAATCCATCTGGAACGTATAAAGAAATACTATACGATAGTGGATGGAATGTAGATGGTTGGCCAGCAACAGCCATGAGAACATATGCAAATGGTGATTTCTTTAACAAATTACCAGAGGATTTAAGAAATGTAATAATAGATACAAAAGTAATATCAGGCCATGGAAGTAATGATACAGATAATTTTACATCTACAGATAAAATATATTTATTAAGTCCTCATGAGGTGTTGGAAGCAGGAACTGAATATAATCCATCAAAATATGATACAGCTTGGAACAACACAAGACAATTAGATTATTATAAAGCAAGAAATGCAAATGCAGACGATCATTTTGCTAGTGCAACAAAATGGTATAAAGCTGATACAGAAGATATGGTTGGTGCATGGTGGCTTCGCACGGCTTCTTCTGTTAATGACACTGGTTTTTGGGGTATGGTAGAGACGGTTTATGACTTCGGTAGCATTGCTGACGTTTCCGTAGGTCTAGCTCCGGCTTTCCGTATCGGAAAATAAAAAAGAACAATTGATTTGTTCTTTTTTAATAATTTAGTGCTTTTATAAAATCTTTTACTTCACTTTTAAATGTTTCTTCTACTTTAACATATAGTAGAGTATTATCTATTCTACAAACGTACATATAATTATTGTTGCTAGTTATTGAATAGCTTGAATAATTTAAAATATTTATTGATGATTCAACTGTAGTATTTCCTTTGAAGGTTTTAAAATATTTCTTATTGTCGGCAAACATATTTTTAGCATCATTGGTACTTTTTAAGATATAATACTTAATTTGAATACCTGATTGTTTTGATGCTATTATTGTTTCATTTATGTTGTCATAATCATTATTTTGACTTGGTATTTCTATGGAATAACCATAATTTTGGGCAATAGTTTTAAATTCACTAGTAGTAATAGTTTTCTTTTTTGAACACCCGGTTAAGGTAAACAATGATAATAAACAGATAAACAATAATAAAATTTTTTTCTTTATCATATCTCATACTCCTTACAATATAAGATTATAATATTCTGTTAATAGCGTCAAGTTTAAAATACATGAAATAAACTCCTTAATTGGAGTTTTAATTTATTATAGTAACATCTTCTTTATAAAGAACGTTACCTTCTTTAGTTATATAATAATTGTTAGTCATACTTACGATAGTTGTAGTAAATTCACGATTTTGATATCGGATCTTTACTTTAGCAGGTAATTTTAATTCATGAGATTCATTAAATGATCCTCTATAATATTTATCGTCTTGATCTATATTAATTTTATTTTTAAATATTTCTGGTAATTCCATTAAGGCCTCCTTAGTAAAATATATGTTATAAATATAAAAATAAGTAACAAAATAAAAATATGAAGAAGAAATTTATTATATCTTTATTATTGTTAATGATAGTAAGTGTTATTAATTCTTATTATGGAAGATATTATTTAGATATTTATAGTAATTATTTTATCAAAGAGATAGTTTGGTTTGTTATAGGTTTAATTATTATTTATAGTTTATCTAAAGTTAATATTGGTTTTATTTTAGATAAGAGTTTATATCTATATTTAATAGGTATAGTTTTGTTAATAGTAACACTTATTTGGGGAGTTAACGTTAATGGATCTACTTCGTGGATTAAAATATTTGGTTTTTCATTTCAACCTAGTGAGTTTATGAAAGTGTTTTTAATTCTTTATTTAAGATATATAACTATTAATTATAATTTAAGTGATTTTAAGTATGTAATAGTTACTATGATTATTACTTTGATTCCTAGTTTATTAGTGTTTTTAGAGCCTGATACAGGACCTGTTATTTCTTATTTAGTTATATTTATAACTTTTTTAGTGATGAAGAAACTTGATAAATGGTATTATATTTTTGGAGTATCAGTTATTTTAATATGCATTGTTTCATTTATTTATTTGTATTCTTTTAATAATGATTTATTTATAGATATTTTTGGAACTAATTTCTTTTATAGGATGGATAGATTAACTAATTTTATGAATAGAGAAGGATATCAAATAGAGACTGCTATTAAAAGTATTTCTTTATCTGGCTTGTTTGGAATTAAAAAAAGAGTTTATTTTCCTGAAGCTGAAACTGATTTTTCAATAACTCTTTTAATTGCTAATTTTGGATTAATTGGATTTATTATTTATTTGATTTTGTTTAGTGTATTTTTATTCTTTTTAGATAAATTATGTAAAGATAAATATATTTTAAAACCATGTATTAATTTTATAGTTTTTCAAGCCATTATTAATATTTTAATGAATATTAGTTTATTTCCGATAGTAGGGATTACGTATCCACTTCTTAGTTATGGAGGTAGTTCTTGTATATCTATTTTATTACTTATTGGAATTATCTATAATATGGATAGTATGGATTATAGTTATAACCACCATAGTAATTATAACCGTAAGAAGGTATAGATTGATATGGACCATAGTTTTGAGCGGGATTAACGTAAACTGGTCTTGGACGTGATGCACCAACTATGGCAGCTCCACCTAAACCACCTAATATTAAAGGAACCCAAAAGCCTCTGTTTTCATCGTATTTATAATATGGATAATAATTCATAAGAAAAACTCCTTTCTTTTTTATTTTATGTTAAGGAGTTTTATTTGCTATATAAACGATAAAAATTAATAGATGGAGTATTTAATAATCTAATATCATATTTTGGGTTACCTAATCCGTTAGATATAAATATATTTGTGCTATTAATATAATATTTTTCATCGTAATATTTTTTAGAACCATCTTTTTTAATAATTCCTCCTAGAAAAGGAAGTCTAATTTGTCCATTTAAGGAGTTACCACTTAAGAATAAATTAATGTTTTTATCATTAATTAAATCAAAATTGTCAGGGAAGTGAGACAAAACTATTTTATAGTTGTTGTTATCTTCGTATTTAAAAGTATTTTCTAAGTTAATGTTGGTATCTAAACCGATTAATAAAATGGGTGTGTAATTGTTATTATATAAATAAATATATTCATTATTTAATATTTTAATATTAGTACTATTTATAATTTCATTATATATTTCGTTATTATCGTTATTACCTTTAACTGCATAAATACCATAAGTTGATTTAATTGAGTTTAAATAATTTATTAAAGTTTCTTTTTGATCAGGGTTAAAATTATCGTGAAGAAGGTTACCGGTGAAGACGACTAAATCGGGATTTAAATTATTTATTTTGTCAATTATGGAGGTTAAATCTTTATTTTCATAATATAAATCAGTTAGATGAATTATTTTATAACCATTAAAACTTTCAGGAATATTAGTGTCTATAACACTATATTCTTTTATTTTAAAGTTATTTGGTTCAATATATTTACTGTATAAAAATGTTAATGAGATTATTAAAATTAAGAATATTATAAATTTTTTCATTTAGTTACTCCTATCATAGATTATAATTATATTTTAACTTATTTGATTTAAAAAATATACTAGTTTTATTGAAATATTGTTAATTAATATGTTATACTTTTGTAAGGATAGAAGGCGATTAAGTGAAATATATATTAATATTAATTATGAGTTTATTATCTATGAATGTTTATGCAGATAAGTGTGATAGTCAAACTAAATCTGATTTACTTAAAGAGGCTAATCAAATTAAAGTAGATTATGATGAAAAAAATGAAAAGGTTCATGTTAAAGATGAACAATATGACTATGAGACTACAATTACCAATTTAATGATATCAATTTATAATTTAAGTAATAATTTTAATTTAGAAATAAGTAATAATCTTAATGATGAGGTTATTTATGTTGACAAAGAAGATTTTGTTGATGGAAAATATACATTTGAAGATGTTGATTATTATAAAATTATTAAATATAAAATAGAAGTTTATAGTGATACTACTTGTGATAGATATTTAATTAAAACTATTACTTATACTAAACCAATGTATAATTTGAATAGCTCATATGGGGTATGCGATGGGAATGAGAATATAAGTTATTGTCAAAAATACATTACTAATCCAAAATTGGTATTTAGTATGGGAATAGGTCTTGAAGAAGCAATAAATAGTTATAAAAATGGTGATGTAACTCCTGATGACGATAATAAAGTTAATTTCTTTGCTAAATATTATCCTTATATGATTGCAGGTGTTGTTGGTTTAGGAATAATAGGAGTTACAATATATTTTATAAATAAAAAAAGGAGTCAGATTTAATGAAAAAGATTATATATTATATATCATTGATTTTATTATTAATTCCTTTAGTTGGATTTGCTGATGATCAAAATCACACGATTGGTATGAATGGCGCTTTTTATACTGGTTGTGGTTCCAATGGTGGTCAAGGTCCATCACTTTTATGTCAAAGATATTCAATAGATGGTGAGACGGCGACGTGTTTGGATCCAGATGCTCCAAATCCGAATATCATTAATTCTTATACAAAAATAACAGTAAATGATGGTGCTTTTGCTAAAGGCTTGATAGCAATGGCAAATTATGCTGCAAATAGTGGCATTAGTGAAAGAGATCAGGCTCATGCTTATAGAATTTATACAATGAAAGTAAATCCTCATTATGGTGGTGTTGGAATTAATACTGGTTATATTGCTGGTTATTCACCGGGAAATGATGAACTTGGAACTATGGTTAAGGTTGGATTATGTGCTGCCGGAAAGGGATATTGTGATGGTTTTAGTGCTGATGATTATTTACCAAATTCCTCTCCCTCTGGTGACGGAGAGTTAACTGTAGAATTTAAAAAAATAGATCAGGATGTTAAACAAAGTGGAAAATCTTTTACAGTAACTGCTAATGTTCAGGTTTCGGCAACAACAGGATTAAATATTACTGGTTGCAAAGCCGATGGTTTATCATGCTCAATTAGTCAAAACAATGTTCAAAAAGGAAATGGTACAATACAAGTTAAAGTAAGTGGCAGTTCTTCTAATAAAGAAAGCGTTAAAGTATATATTCAATTTAAAGGTGCAATTAATAATGCTGATAAAATTACTGAGATTGAATTATATACATGTGAAGGAGATGGCGGTGTTTGTTCAACTCAAGGAAGAACTTCAATGGTATGGCAAAGATTTATAAAACTAGGTAAAGGAAATAATATTACTTCAGGTGGTGAAAATTATATTACTATTGATTTACCAAGTTTATGTGATGATCCAAATTTAAGTGATGAAGAATTATTAGCAAATGGATGTTGTGATAAAATTGATGGAAGTAAATATCCAGATGATAGTAAAGAACAAGATACATATATAAAATATTGTGGACCTGTTGTTCATATGGAAAATGATTGCGGTAAGGATTCTTGTAATGATGATGGCTATAAAGCTTTTAGTCACTCTTATGTTAGATTGAGAAATATGAAATATATAATTGATGATTTAAAAGCAGGTGGAGATTTAAGCGATTATTTAGATTATAGTGTTAATAGTTATTGTGGAACTTATACAACTGAAAAACTAGATATATTAACACCTGCGACTGCAGCATCTGTTTCTGGACAATTTTTTGTATTTGATTCCTATAATAAAACTGATTTTAGTAATGTTAATGCATATTTTAGACAACCTTTTATTGTAGAAAGAGTTAAATCAACATTTTTCTTTAATTATAATAGTTGGAAAACAAACTATAATAATGCTTTAAATGATGAAAAAAGTAAATATGATGCATGGCAAACAGCGGTTAATAATGTTAAATCAACTTTTGATGCATGGCAATCAAGTAAATCTAGCGTATCATATTATGCTTCTATTCGTGATTTATGGAATAACCCACCGGATTATAGTCCTTATAATGTTTGTAGGACAACTAGTAGATTATATAATAAAACTAATTGTGATACTAAAAAGAATGATGCTTATGGAGCCTATGATAACGCGGTTGCTGCGGAAAATAATGCTCATAGTGATTATACTAATGCAATTACAACTGAAAATAATGCTAAAGGTGCATATAGAGCTGCTGTTACTACTAGAACAAATTTACAAGATGCAAGAAATACATGTATAGAATCTATTCAAGCATTTAAATCTGAATATAAATATAATTTTGATAATAATAAACCTAGTGTAGATTTTACATATTCTCAAACGTCTCAAAAAGAAGGAAAAACTACTACAACAATTAATATGGTTGATAATGTTTCACCTGTAAAATATTGGCCTAATACTACAACTAATAGTTCTAACAGTGATTATTTGGGATTAGGGTATTTAGCAAGTGGTACTCAAACAGTTAATATAAATAGAACAGGAAATACTATTGGTACTTGTAATGATTATTCATGTACAATCGATAATAATTCTTATTCTTTAGGTGGAAGTTCAAATATTGATGGATGTTCAGGGAATAAATGTAGTAAGTATGAATATGATGGATTGGCATATTCTTCAATTCAAGGAACATCTGATGCGACAGACCCTTATGGTGAAGATATTTCGATAACTTCTCCAGAAACTGTAAGCAAAATATATTATTTTAGACCACCTAATAATACATTTGCTCTCATGAATTCAGGTGAATATAAAACACTTAATTATGAATCAAATGCTGCACATTCTGATTTAAATGGCTTAGAGGTTGGTTATGTTTATAATATTGAATTAACGACATATAAAGGAACATATGATACTTCTTTTGCGGTAAGTAATTATGGATATAAAACACAAAATGGTAAAAATTTAGTTCAAGATTTACTTAAAAAATTTAATATGGATGGTGATTTTGATTTAAATAATAATTTAACAAGTACTTGTTCATATTGTAATATGGAAATGGCATTTAAACGTAATTGTGATGTTTGTGATCCTAATGATCCTACAACTTATGATTTTGAACCTCAATTCTATTATAGAAGTATTTCATTATCAGATGTAACTCCTAATGAAAGAGAAGGAGAAACTAACTGGACTGATGCTAAAGGTACTGCTGCTAAGACTCAAATCGAGTTAGGAAGTGGACTTGCTAATAATGATACTGTTAAAAATAATAATGAATATGTTGCTTTAGCTAATGGTAATGATTATTCTAAAGACGGAAAAATTTCAACTTATTTAGCAGATAGCTCAAACGTAGGAAAACATGATATATATGATGATAGTACTAGAGAATATTTAGAATATGAAGTTACATTAACAACTAAAGATTTACAGATGATAAAGAGAAATTCTTCAAGATCATATTTTAATTATGCTAAGATGAATATGTGTGCTGGAGATCCTAAGAATGTTAAAGATGCTGATGAACAATATTGTTTCAAATGTAATGGTGATATGAAAGAGTGTGAAAGCTCATTTGTTACTTCATTCTTTAGTGATACAACGGGAAGATCAAAGTGGAAATATTATGTTAATGGTCAATATTGTGTTGGAAATATTAAAACATGTATTAAAGGTTTAGATTATACAATGGTTGATTCAAAAGGACAAGTTGTTTCTAATTTAGATGGTATATATCCTGATCCATTATTTCCAAAACAATTCTTAGAAAGATATAAAAACTGGCCATAGGAGGTGTTTAGATGAAAGAAAGTTTATGGGGTTATTGGATAATCATTTTAGGCATATTTATACTAACTGTAATGATGTTATTTAATAACTATACAACAACTAATGAACAAGATTATATATTAATAAAAGAAGTTACAGAAGCTTCTATGGCTGATGCAATTGATTGGTCTCATTTTAGGAAATATGGCGAAATGAGAATAGTAAAGGAAAAATTTGTTGAAGACTTTACTAGAAGATTTGCAGAAACTGTTAATATTAATAAAAAATATAATATTAGATTTTATGATCTTTATGAAGCACCACCAAAGGTTAGTGTAAAGGTTACAACTAAAACTGATGATTTTACAATATTTGCTGATACAACTTCAGTAGATGTTGTTAATAAGGTAGATGCAGTATTAGAAGTAAAATTGAATAATAATAAATAGAGAGAAATCTCTATTTTTTCTTGATATTAAAAAATAAAGTTGTTATAGTAGATTTTACAAATTTGGTGATGTAAATGAAAAAAGTTAAAATATTTATTGTTAGTATACCAATTATAATTATGGTATGGTGGTTAGGTTATAGAAATAATTTACAACTTAAAAAAGATAATGTTTTAGTAACGCTTGATTGTAAACTTAACGATAAAATATATAGTTATGAAATAGTGTATGATGATGAAAGTAATTTATATAAAATAAAACCTAGTAGTTCACTTTTAATAGAAATACAAAAATCTAGTGAAGAAGAATTAGAAAATATAATTAAAAATATATTTATAAATAAAGGTGGTACTTGTAATTCTGATGATAATTTAGTTATAAATATAGATTTAGATGAAGAGTAAATTATTTAATATATTAAATAAGATAAGAAAATTCTTGTCTTTTTTCTTTTATTCTACAATTATTTTAAATTTAATATTATATATTAGACTTGAGGTGATTTAGATAAAAAGATTTATTACTAGAAAAAGATATAATATTAGGATTATAAATATATTAGTGTTTTTAATAATTGTTTGTATATCAATTGGTTTAACAATTAAATTAATGAAGATATCTAATGATAAAATTGCTAATAATTTATTTAGTAATTCACTTAATTATAGTAATGATTTAGATTTTTTGGATATTATTAATTTTAATTTGAAAGGACCAGAGAGTATTATTGAAAATACTTTTGCTACCGTTATAGATGAAAAAAATATTAAAAATAATAGTGAGATTAATGAAAATGAAGATAAAAATATAGTTAAAAATGAACCGATACTTTATATATATAATACACATCAAACTGAAGAATATGTTAGTAGTAGCTTAGCTAATTATAATATAACACCAACTGTTTATATGGCGGCAAATATATTAAAGAAGGAGTTAGAAAAATATAATGTTTATTCGGTAGTTGAAGATGAAAATATTAAAACGGTTTTAAATGAACATAGTTGGTCTTATAATAATTCTTATAATGCTAGTAGGTTGTGGTTAGAGAAAACTAAAGAAAAATATCCTACAATTAAATATTATCTTGATTTACATAGAGATAGTGTTTCTTTAACTGCTAATATTAATAATAAAAGTTATGCAAGAATTATGTATGTGTTAGGTATGAATTATGATGGGTATGAAAATAATGAGGCATTAATGGTTAAATTAAATGAATATACTAAAGAAAAATATCCGGGACTTACAAGAGACATACTTTATGCTAAAAAAAATACTTTTAATCAAGATTTTAGTGGTAATGTTTTTTTAATAGAAGTTGGTGGAAATAATAATAATTTTAATGAAGTTTATAATTCAGTACTTGCTTTAGCGGAGATTATTGGTAATGTGATTGGAAGTGAAAATTAAATGGATGATAAACCTAAAAGTAAGATTAATAAGAACGCTAAAAGAATATTTTATTTGTTAATTATATTGTTTTTTACCTTATATTTTGCTAATAAGACTGGTTATTATGAATCCAGATTACAAAGTAAAACTAATTTAACTAAAGAAGCAATTGAAAGATTTGAAAAGGATGTTGCTGAAGGTAAAGAAGTTGATATAAATAATTATATTGATACAAGTGTTAAGGAATATAATAATAAATATTCTTCTTTAGGACTTGGTATATCTACCGCGATTGATAAGGGAGTTAATAAAAGTATTGATTTCTTTCTTAAAATAATTAAAACTTTATTTAGTTAAGGTTATATGGTAAGATTAAGTAGTGATGAATAGATGAATAAATTAAAATATATACTTAAATGTATAAGAACATTAGATTATAAGAATATGATTAAAATAGCTAAAAAGATAGCTAAGAAAGAACATAAATTAACTTTATTTATATTAATTGATATGATTTATTGTGGTTTTAAATATGGAGCAGGTTATTATGATTATCAAGAGTTTGAATTTTATTTACTTAATAAAGATGAGCGAAAGACTTATTTAACTAGAACTAAAAATAATATGATTATAAGGAAATATAATAATAAAGATGATTTTTATTTGTTAGATGATAAGGTATTATTTAATGACAAATTTAAAGATTATATTAAAAGAGATTATTTGAAAGTTGATAATTTTGATGATTTTAAAAATTTTACGGATAAACATAAGGAATTTATTGCTAAACCAATAGATGGTGAAGGTGGTAAAGGAGTTATGAAATATGAAGTAGATGGTAATGTTCAGGAACTTTATAAGGTAATTACAGGATTAAAACAAAATTTAGTTGAAGAGGTTATTAAACAACATGATGAAATAAATAAACTATATGATGGTTCTGTTAATACTTTGAGATTATTTACTTATTATGATGGTAATAATGCTTATGTATTAAATAGTGTTTTTAAAATAGGCAATGGAGGATGTACTGATAATTTTTCAAGTGGATCGATGTATACTTTTGTTAATGAAAGAGGAATTGTAATTGTTCCTGCTATTGATCAAGCTGATAATGTTTATGAAGAACATCCAATTACATATAAGAAGATTATTGGATTTAAAGTGCCTTTATATAAAGATGCTTGTGATATGGTTATAGAAGCAGCTAAGTTAGTACCTACTATTAAATATATTGGTTGGGATGTTGCAATTACGAATGATGGACCAGTTATAATTGAAGGAAATTCTTTTCCCGGGGTATTTCAACCTAAACCAAGTTTATCTAAAGAACATATTGGGTTAATTCCTAAATATAAGGAATATATGGATATTGATTTGTAGTGTTTTATTTATGAAATGGTTACTTAAAGATTAGATTAAAATTTGACTAATCTTTTTATATTTTAAATGTTTTTAAAAAAATGTTAAAAAGAGTGTTGACTTTTTATTATGTTATTAATATAATGTTAATAACAAGAACGAAATGTTTTTGAAAAAAAGAAAGAAGGAATCAAAATGGAATATTTTTACCATGAGCCAACAATAAGTGAGGCTTATAACACAGTTATGTCAGCTGCATACGATATAATGGATAGACAATCTTCTGCTAACTATGAAATTTCAAGATTGGCTGCAAGTGAAAATTTAAAAAGGAGGATAACAAATATTGTTAGTCAAAGCTATTCTAAAGAAAATTTAGAAAGAGCCTTAGGATTTAAAGAAGCGATTCATGCCTATATTTTTGATAATGTAAATTGCAATAAATCAGAATTTGAACTTGAAAAAGTTATTAATATTTATTACCGTTATTTAGCAAATAAAAACATAAGTGCTGAAGAATATCTTTATTTGTATAATGTTTCTATAAAAAAAGATCCAGTATTGAAAATGATCAGACAAAGAGAAGAATATATAAATAACAAGATATCTAATTATCTAATATACCTTGGAATAAATAATAGTTTTATATCTGAATTAAATTATTTATTAATTTTAGAAAATTATGATGAATTAAGAAGTATTTTAGAAAAACTTAAAAATATAAATAATGAAGAATTAATATCAGACATTTTAATTTTAGTTGATGAATTAGAAACTTTTAAAAACTCAGGTATATTTAAAACTAGGAGTAAAGTAAAAATGTGCAAACTTCGATAAATATAATTATTATCAAGAGAAATACTCTTGAATTAATTTAATAATTTGATATTAACAAAATGATAAAAACGAATGAGAAAGGATGATAAATATGAAAGAAAAAGAGTTAAATGAATTTGAAAGAAGTGTATATCTTATTGATATGGTAGAAGGGTTTGTTAATACAGGTGCGATGGCGAATCCTTCATATAATGAGTTAGTACCTGAACAGGCTAGAGTACTTGACGATTTTGTGAAAAGCGAGGAAAGCATTAATTTAATTGGAGAATGGCATGATAAAGATTGTACGGAGTTTATGAGTTATCCACCACATTGCATTAAAGATACTTTAGAAGCAAATTTTATACCAGAGTTTTTGAAGTATATGGATTATGTTAATACGAGAATATATCATAAGAATTCAATTAATGGGATGCTTAATGATAAGTTAAGACAAGATATTATAAATATGAAAAATTTAAGAGAAGCTGTTTTTATGGGAGTTTGTGAAGATTTATGTGTTATGGATTTTGTTAGAACTTATGCAAGATTTATGGATGAAATCAATAGAAAAGTAGATATATATGTTATTGAGAATGGCATAGATACTTTTGATAGCCCTTATCATAATAGACAAATGTGGAAAGATATTGCTAGGAAAGTTATGGAACAAGCTGGAGCTATATATGTTAAAGATTTTAATGAATTAAAAATCAAAGAAAAAAGTAAAGGAATGAGATAATTATGAAATTAGAAGATGGATATGTAAGATTAAATAAAAATTATAGTATGTTAACTGATCAATATGAACTTAATATGGCTAATTCATATTTTGAAAGTGGCATGAAAGATACAATTGGGGTATTTGATGTGTTTTTTAGAAAAGTACCAAGTAATGGCGGTTATGCTTTAATGGCTGGTGTTGATAAAGTTATTGAATATATTAAAAATTTAAAATTTAGTGATAAAGATTTAGAATATTTTAGATCTTTAGGTTATGGTGAAGAATTTATTAATTATTTAAAAAATTTTAAGTTTACGGGAAATATTTATGCAATACCTGATGGAACTCCGGTGTTTCCAAATGAACCTATATTAACGGTTGAAGCTCCTATAATTGAAGCCCAAATTATTGAAACAGCGGTGTTATCACTTCTTAATGGAGCGATGGAACATGCAACAGGCGCAAGAAGAATTATTGAAGCAACTCCTAAAAATGTTAAAGTTATGGAATTTGGTGCTAGAAGAGCAGATGGACTTGATGCTGCAATTGATGCTTCTTTGTATGGTGTTATGGCTGGTTGTTCGGGAACGAGTAATGTTATTGCAGCAAATATGATCGGACAAAAAGCACTTGGTACTCAAGCACATAGTTATATTGAATCTTTTGA
>CANNTX010000010.1 GCA_947522695.1 uncultured Bacilli bacterium
GATTTTGAT
Organism: uncultured Bacilli bacterium; assembly: GCA_947522695.1. Classification (GTDB taxonomy): domain Bacteria; phylum Bacillota_I; class Bacilli_A; order RF39; family UBA660; genus CAG-533. The sequence goes on from CANNTX010000010.1 coordinate 10, forward strand.
TTAACTTTATATACTTGTACCAAAGATGGAAAAAATAGAGTTACAGTAAGATGTAACAGGGTGTAAAACAAATGCATTTATCCGTCAAGCGAACATTCGAAAAAATATATAGTCATGAAATTTTACTAAAAAAATAAAAAATACGATTGTTCGCTTGACGGGGGGGTAAACCGAGATATAATTTCACTAGAGTAGGAGTGAAATTATTTTTTTATGAGAAGTAAAATAACGAAAGAAAAAATATTGGTGATAACAACAGTTTTAGTTGTTTCAATCGTATTTATAGGAATAACATATGCCTTCTTTACCGCAAATAATCCGGAAGGATCAACAGCTCAGATAATATCAAAAAGTGGTAGAATGTTAATTAATTATAATGATGGAACGGATAATATAGTACCAGTAACCAACATTCAACCGAGTGATACAATTTTAGTTGATAAAACATTTACATTGACTGGTATAAATACAACAGCATCAAATGGTTTATCTATGCCATATGTAATAAGTATTGAATACCAAAATACATTTCAAAATGCTGAATTAGAGTATTATATTAAAAGAGTGGACACAAATGAGAATATAAGTTGTGCATTAAAAGGATTAGGTTTGGTAAATGATACGCTTGTATCATATGGTTATCCAACAAGTCAAGTCGGATATGTAGCAGGTTATATTGATGATTGGAGTGGAAACACTTCAACTCAAGAACTAGCACATGGAGAATTCAAATCAAGTACAGAAGAACAAGTAATAACTTTTAATTTAAGAATGATGTTTAGAGATACAAATCGAAATCAAGATTATAATAAAGGAGCAACCTTTAATGGAAAGATAGTAATAACTTCATCAGAAACAAGTACATTTGCAACAGATACATGGGAAGAAATAGCAGATAATGTTAAAAATGGAAAAGGAGCAAAATATAGAGTAGGTTCTGAAAAAGAAGTAGAAATTGGTGGGAAAAATTACACTGTGCGTGTTGCCAACAACACGACCCCAGAAGAGTGTAGTAGAGTAGATTTTTCACAAACAGCATGCGGATTTGTAGTTGAGTTTGTTGATATAGTAGAAGAAAGAGCAATGAATAGTAGTAGTACAAATGTAGGTGGATGGGAAGCATCAGAAATGAGAACATATGCAAATGGCGATTTCTATAATAATTTACCAGAAGAATTAAGAAATGTAATAACAGATACAAAAGTAATATCAGGACATGGTAGTGAAGATACAAGTAATTTTACAACAATAGACAAAATATATTTATTAAGTCCACATGAAGTATGGGAGGAAGGAACAAGTAATCAGGTATCTAGTAAAGATACAGCATGGAACAATACAAGACAATTAGATTATTATAAACAAAGGGGTGTAAATAGTTATGGACATTTCACTAGTGCAATAAAATGGTATAATAATGATACGGTAGAAATGGCATGTGAGTGGGGGCTCCGCGCGGCTTTTTCTAATGATTACAATCTTTTCTGGATTGTTAGCGATTTTGGTATTGGCAATATTAACCTTGCTGACGAAAAATTCGGTTTAGCTCCAGCTTTCCGTATCGGATAGTTGTTTTTGATAAATTATTTAAAAAAATTTTGATAATTATAGGTGAACATCTCTATTCTTAAAATCTTATATTTTGGTAGTTGGAGGAACTGGAATTGAGAGTGATCTATATACAATAGAGTGAAAATAATCACTCTTTTTCTTTATTTAATTGACTTTAGTAATAAGTTATTTTATTATAACAGTTATAAAAGGAGAAAATAATTATGAAATTTAATGATTATTATGAAAATTTAAATCCGGAAATTAAAGAATATTTTAAAATAATATCTCCTCATTTTCCTAAATTTTTAATTCCGTTTATTGAGAGTAAAACTTTAATGAGATTAAAAGATGTTAGTTATTTTTGTGGTGCTATTAATGCGAGTTCAAAGGTCTATAATTTTAAATATGATATTTCTAGATTGGATCATTCTATTTCTTGCGCATTACATGTATGGAATTTTACTTATAATGATATTTTAACCTTAGCAGCATTGTTTCATGACGCTACTGCTCCGGCATTATCTCACGTAGTTGATTATTTAAATGGTGATTATATAAATCAAGAAAGTACTGAACTAAATTTAGAAGAATATGTTAAGACTTATGATCCTGAATTATTTAACTATTTTAAAAGAATTGGTGTAAATATAAAAGAAATATCTAATTTTAAGGATAAAAGTGTTGTTGATTTACCTAGACCTTGTTTATGTGCTGATAGGATAGATTTTGTATTTTTGGGTAATTTAGCTTGGTCAAGAAATTTAACAATCGATGAGATAAAAATAATATATCCTCATATAATAACAACCATAAATGAAAATGGTGAAGAAGAATTTGCGTTTGATGATGTGTATGTTGCTGATAGAGTAGTTGAACTTAATGATATTATAAATAATTTAACTAGACAAAATGATGATTATGAAGAGATGAATATTTTATCTATAATTGTAAAAAGATTAATAGATTTAAAATTAATTAATTATGAAGAATTGTATGTTTTAACAGATAAACAAATATTTGATTTAATAAAGTCTTGTGATGATAAAACTATTAAAGAACTATTCTATAGGTATCAAAATATGGAAAAAGATGTTACTCCTACAAAAGCAAATATTAAAAATCGTAAATTAAATCCTTTAGTAAAAAATATTAGATATACAAACTTTTAATAAATTGTTATAATTAACAAAGAAAGAAGGAAAATAATTATGCAATATAAAGTAATAAAAAATGCGGATAAAATAGTTAAGAATAGTCCTTATGTAGTAAATAATCCTGAAAAATATAAAAATAAATGGAAAGAATTATTTGGTAACTCTAATCCAATTCATTTAGAACTTGGAATGGGTAGAGGAGATTTTATTATTGATATGGCTAAAAATTTTCCTAATATCAATTTTATTGGTTTGGAAGTAGTAGATTCTCAAATGGTTATGGCTGTTGATAATTTAGAAAATAAAAAATTACCAAATTTAAAATTAATAAATATTGATGCTAAAGAAATAATAAATATTTTTGGTAAAGAAATAGATACTATTTATTTAACGTTTTGTGATCCATGGCCTAAAAAACAAGATGAAAAAAGAAGATTTACTCATCCCGTATATTTAAGATTATATGATCGAATCTTTAAAAAACATAAACATATTATATTAAAAACTGATAATAAAGGATTTTTTGCTTATTCTTTAGAATATTTATCAAGTTATTGGTATACCTTTGAAAAAGTAAGTTTAGATTTACATCATGATGAAAGAAATATTCCTAATATTATGACTAATTATGAAAAACAATATTTTAAAGAGGGAAGACCAATCTATTACGTAGATGCTGTATATGAAGATTAATACCATTAATAGTGGTATTTTTTTATTTATTCTACTTAAAATAAAATATGGTAAAAATTAGGAATTCAAAATTATTAAAATTGTTAATTATTTTGGTAGATATCTTACTTATACTAGTAGTTATAAGGGAGTGTAAGATAACTAATTTTTGTTGTACTATTTTAAATTTAATTAGTCCTGTTATAATTGGTTATGTTATTGCTTGGATATTAAAGCCGATTGTTAATAAATTAAGTAAAAATTATAGTTACACGGGTAGTACGATTATATGCTATTTTTTTATTATAATTGTAATATTAATATTTGGCTATTTTTTAGTTCCCTTTATTAGAAATGAATCTAAACATATTATTCCGATGTTAGAAAGTATTTATAATCGCATACCTAACCATATTTTATCTAAAATAGATGTTAAACAATTAAGTTACAAATTAATAAATATAACGATAAGTGTTAAGGATGTTATTTTAAATTTATTTTATAGTTTATTTATATCTTATTATTTTTTAGTTGATAATAAAAGAATAACTAATTTTATTGCTAAATATACACCTGGAAAGTTGGTTAATGAAATAAGCACTAATTTAAGATTGTTTGTTAAAGGAACCCTTTTAGATACAGCTATTTTATTTGTTATGACAATTATTTCTTTTAAAATAATTAAAATGCCTTATGTATTATTATTATCTCTTCTTATTGCAATAACTAATATTATTCCTTATATAGGACCGTATATTGGAGGTGTGCCTGCTATTTTGATTGGTTTTACTGTATCAAAGTCAGTTGGTATATATGCTTTAATATTAGTAATTATTTTACAGTTTATAGAGTCAACTTTTATTCATCCAATTATTATGAGTAAATCACTTAATATCCATCCTATTATCATTTTAATTGGTTTAATTATATTTGGTCATTTTTTTGGCATAATAGGTATGCTTATTTCAACCCCATTAGTAAGCATAATAAAAAGCTTATATTTGTATTATAAGCCTTTTAAGAAACTTCTAAAAAGATAGTTTTGTCATATTCATGTTCATCTATATTGTATCCTTCTAAAGTAGGAGTATCTATTAAATAAAATTTATGAAGTAGGGTATCTCTATTGGAACCTTCAGTTATAGGATCATCCCAGGTTAGATCTAAGTGTAACCATTTATTGTTTATATATACCGCGTTCCAAACATGGGTTGATGATGCAATTCTTATATTTGGTACATTAAATCGATCTAGAAAAAGGGCCATAGCATCGGCATAACCATTACAAGTTGAATATCCTTCTAAAAGTGTACCATAACTTATGTATGATTTATATTTTGAGTTATTATTTAAGGCATCCGAATCATATTTAGTATTATTAATAATATAGTCATGGACTGCTAATATTTTATCTTCTAAACTCATGTTATTATTAATAATATTACTAATTATCTCATCTATTTTTTTATTAACCGCTTTAATATCTTCATCACTATATAATTTATCAACAGTTATATTTACTTCACCAGTAGTACTGTAAGATGTTGTAATCTTTTTTTCACCATTAAAAGGAGAAACAAAATAGTTAAGCATAGATAATGTATCATTTTCACCATTACTTATTTTTTCAATATCACTAATACAATTTACATATTCTATAGGGCAATAAAAAGTAAAATCTTTATAACCTCTATCAAGAATAGAATAATAAATATCAATTAAATCTTGCTTACTATAGGGAATAAAATTCTCACTTTGTTTAACATAGGAATAATTAACATTTTTATAATAGTCGTTAGGGGTATCTAAGACAATTTTATGTCCAGAATCTAATAATTTAGTGACATAGTTAATTATGTCATTTCTATAATAGTAAACTAATCCAATTAGACATAAATAAAAAACAACTTTAAATATTTTCTTCATATTATCACTACAATAATATATCAAAATATATAAAAAAAAGAAATGATTTAGTTCATTTCTTTAACTTTTTTATTTAATCTTGCTTTTTGTCTAGCACAAGTGTTTTTCTTAATTAAACCTTTACTAGTACATTTATCTAAGTTAGATACAGCGGTTTTTAAAATGCCATTTGCTTTTTCTTTGTCATTTTCTTTAATAGCTTTTTCTAATTTTTTAATACTGTTTTTTACTCTTGAAGTATATGAAGTATTTGAAGCTGTTTGAACTTTATCAGTTTTTACAGATTTTTTAGAACTTTTAATATTAGGCATATCTAGGCACTCCTTTCCAAAATTCATTATTGATTATACTAAAATTATTGTAAAAAAGCAATTAAATATTGATAAAAAATATATTATTTGTTATCATTGTTATAGAAAATAGAGGTTAATGGTATGCAAATGGAGAAACTTATAAAAAAACAAGTTACATTATCTATTTTTTCTTTTGTACTAATTAGTTTATTAGTAATTGGTACATCAGCAGCTTATTTAAGAGGAGTTACAACAACTAGTTCATATAAATCGAAGATTGGTAAATTAGATATTAATTTTACAAATGGGAGTACTATTAATTTAACAACTGATCCTTTAGATGATACAGCAGCAATTAGTAAAACTGATAATATTTATAATTTTACAGTTACTAATAGTGGTGAGGATAGTGAAGATGGTGTACCATATTCTTATGTAGTATTATTAATGGCTGGTGATCCAACATTAGATTTTGATACTAGATTTATAAACTATTGCATAATTGAAGGAAATGAAGGAGAAGATATATCATCAACTGCTTTTACTGCTGGTAATTGTGTTCCTAAATCAATTAGTTCTACTACAAAATTTAGTAGATTGCTAATAACATCGAAAGAAAATTTAACAACTAAAGCTGGGAAAAATAGTATGTCTTATAGATTAAAAGTATGGATATCAAATGCATATGGTGATATTTTGATTCCAAATAGTGCTATAGGTAAATCTTATAGTCTTAATATATTAATTTGTGGTCAATCTGGAACATCTTTGTCAGATTTGACTTCTTGTTAGAAAGGAAAATAATAATGAAAAATACTGAATTAATATTTAAAAATAGTGAGGAAAAAGAAGCAACTGAAAAAGTTCTTGCAACTTTTAAAGGGAAAAAAATTAATGAAAATATAGATACATTAGTATCAGAAATTTTAAACTATGCTAGAAAGATAGATGAAATATTAAAAAGTATTGATATTGAATCTTCTTATTTAGATATGGTTAGTAATTTAAATTCAACTAATGAAATAGTTTTAAAAGAAGATATTAAGAATGAAAAAGTCAAAGAAACTGTTGAAGATTTAATTAAAAGAATTAATACTAGAATTAATTTAATTCATAATAATGATAAAGTTTTAAAAGAATTAACTGAAAAATATGATATTGATAATATAAATTTAGAAGAAGAAATAAAAAATGCAAATTTAATATAGACGTAGGGTGATAAAAATGAACATTAATTCAACATATAAATTATTAGAAGAACTAGGTTTAAAAATTAGTGATTATAAAATATTTGGTGAATTTGTTAGAAACAACAATAATTCATATGAAGAAGCTATTGATAAAATTAGAAAAGCAAAAAGTGTTAAAGATAAAAAAATTAATTATACTGATTTTGAAAAAAGAATGGTTAGTTATTTTAAGGAAATTCAAAGATTAATTAATAAAGATAGTTTATTTGTTTTTTCTAATGAGGAAGACAAAGACAATTTTAAAAAGTATTTTCAAAGTATTATTGATAAATATATAATCATTTATAAATTAAAAGATGATAAAGATAATTGTAAGAAAAAGGCTGATGAAATAGTTGAACTAAAAAATGAAATCGATAAAATAAATAATAATTATGTTTCTTTAACTCCGGATGAAATTGAACAAATAAATGATTTAAAATTTAATTTAGATATAAAAAATATGGAGTATCGTAAACTTTTGTCATCAATAGAAGAAACTAATAAGGTTATAACAAAATATTCTAATAAGAATGAATTTGTTAAATTAATATGGATGATTAGTAGAGATGTTTCTAAATTAAGTGAGTTAATGAATAGATTATCAATTACTAATGAAACAAGAAATGATTTAACTAAGATTTTGGATGAAGTAAGTAAATATTTTGAATCTGTTGAAATTGAATGTATTGATGATATAAATAATTTTATAAATATATGTAAATCTGCAGGAATTATTTCTAAGGATAAAATCGATAATGTAAGTATTGTTAATATGCCAGTTGGTAATGATGCTAAAGATAATGTTTCAAAAAAAGATGTAGAAATTAGTAAAGATGCTACTAAAGAAGAAAAAAATATACCAACTTTAGAAGTTGGAGATTTAGTAACATATAATAATTTTCTTGATTATGAAGGTTATAATTATGAGGGAAAATTAAAACCTAATGTAGTTTATAAAGTGTCTTATGTTTTTTTTGATAATAAGGGTACTGAAATGTTTTATTTAGAAGGTATTGATCTTCCTTTTCCAGCAACTATATTTGATTTAGTGCCTGGAAAAGATAATGAAATTGAACAAAAATCGAATATTATTTCAAATAGTGATTTAAATCATAAAGAATTTGATTTAAAAGAAACATATATAAAAGCTTTAGAAGGATTACGTACTAAAAAGATTAGTTCATATATTAAAAATGCAATAGCAAAAATATCTGAAAAATATTATATTGATGAAAATGAAGAAGAGATGAACTTAGATAATTATTCGCCTGATGAATTATTAAATTTGGAAGAATTTTCTAAAATATATAATGAAGTTAAAAGTGGTAGAAGAAGATAAGAAAAGAGTGGTTAAAGATGAGTGTCGATACAATAGTAACGTTAGGTCATGATCGTAGATATTATTTAGTAGATGAAACGGTTCAAGATAATAAAAAATATTTTTTAGGAACTAAATTAAATAATGAAGATTTACCTACGGCAGAATCAGAAATATTTGAAGAATTTAAAGATGATAATGGAACTTATTTAACTCCTGTTATTGATGATGAAAAATTAAATTCATTAGCAGCTATATTTTTAGCTAAGTTTAAAAAATTATTGGAAGAAGATTAATAATCTTCTTTTTTTAGTATAATATTTTAAGAATATGTTCAAAATACTAATGAAGAAGGAGAATAAATGAAGAAAAAAATTATTTTAATTAGTCTATTTATGTTATGTTTTATATTAACAGGTTGTTCTTTAAATAATACACCTAAAGCGAAAGTTGAAACTTTATTAATGAAATATCAAAAAAATAGTGATTCGGTAATGAGTGAATTAGATGATTATTTAAATACTTTGAATATTAAAGATGATGCACACGAAGAATATAAGAAAGTATATACTAAACAATATAGTGATTTAACTTATAATATTAAAGATGAAATGATTGATGGAGATACGGCTACGGTTACTACTCAAATCGAAGTATATGATTATTATAAGATAGATAATGATGCTACTAAGTATGTTAGTGATAATCCAGATAAATTTTCAACAAACAATGTTTATGATAGTAAAAAAGTTTTAGAGTATAAAATTGATAAATTAACTAACGCTAAAGATAGAGTTACTTATACTGTTGTTTTTAATTTAACTAAAGTGGATAATGAATGGAAAGTTGATAACTTAAGTAATGAAGATTTAGAAAAAATTCATGGTATTTATGCCCATTAAAATTATAAGAGAACTTAGTGTTCTTTTTTATTTGTTTTTAATTTTAATTTATTGTAATCTATAATTAAGAGGTTATTATGGGAAATTTAAAATTAAGAAAATTAATTGAAAGAGATACTATTTATAAAGATAAGCATAAAGAATTTAGACATAATTGTAAATTTGAAGTGCATTCTATTCTTAAAGTATTTAATTTGGATGGTAGAATTACTTACTATAATGTTCTTAAATGTAACGAATGCCTATCTTTTAAAGCTATATCACAAAAAGGAAATGTTTGTGGTTGTATATTTGAACCATTAACAGAAGAACAAAAGAAATTACCAATTATTGAAGCTAAATTTATGTATCGAAATTTATTTGTATCATTTTCAATGTTAGAAGATGTTGCTTTGATAGGTGAAAAAAGTAGATGAGAAAATTTTTATGTATATAACTTATCAAGTTGATAAATTTAATGGTAAGTAAGAGAATAAAATAATTTTAAAAGAATACATTTATATAGGTGATGTATGAAAAAATTGTTATTAATACTTATATTATTAGTTCCTTTTGTTGTTAAGGCAGAGGAAATGATTATTGAGGCTCCAAGTGCTATTTTAATGGAATATTCAACTGGTAAAATACTTTATGAAAAAAATGTGGATGAAAAGATGGCTCCGGCTTCTATGACTAAAATTATGACAATACTTCTTATTGAAGAGGCTATAGAAAGAGGAGAACTTAATTTAACAGATGATGTTATTATTAGCAATAATGCTTCTAGTATGGGAGGTTCACAAGTGTTTTTAGATCCTAATACCACTTTAAAGGTAGAGGATTTACTTAAATCAATTATTATTGCTTCAGCTAATGATTCAGCAGTTGCGATGGCAGAGAAAATAGCAGGAACAGTTGATGCTTTTGTTAATAAAATGAATGAAAGGGCTAAAGAATTAGGATGTACAAACACGAATTTTGTAAATGTTCATGGATTAGATGCTGATAATCATTATACAACAGCAAGAGATATGGCTATTATTGCTAGAGAATTAATTAAACATGATAATATTTTTAACTATACAACCATTTATGAATCTTATTTAAATAAACCAGATGGAACAAGTATTTGGATGGTGAACACTAATAAATTAATTAAATATTATAATGGATTAGATGGATTAAAAACTGGTTTTACTAAAAATGCTGGTTATTGTTTAACAAGTACGGCTAAAAGAAATGATATGCGTTTAATTTCAGTAATAATGAAAGAAGAAACTAGTCAAAAAAGAAATGAGGAAACTACTAAATTATTAGATTATGGTTTTACAAATTATAAAATAAAAACTATAGTTAGTACGAATGACAATATTGGTTCTGTTTATATTTTTAATAGCAAAAAAGAAAATTATGATTTAACAATTAATGGAGATGCAACCAACTTAGAAAGCTTAAATGAAACTAATAATTATAGTTATGATATTAACTTGGATAAAGTAAAGGCTCCCTTAAAAGTAGGTGATAAAATAGGTACATTAGATATTATAAGTAATGGAAAGATAATTAAAAACATAGATATTACTATAAAAGAAGATGTTATTAAAGCTAATATCTTTGATTTAATGAAAAGAAACTTAAAACTTATTTTAGCGTTATAAATACTTAGATATAATTTCTAGGTGTTTTTTTATTATAAAAATTATAAAAAATTTGTTAATGTTAGAATTTTATGTTTTAAATCGGCAAAGTGAATTTTATTTGATGAAAAGTATAAAAAAAGGTTAAAAACAAGCGGCAAATTGAAAAATATATAATTATGTTGTTAGGAATAGTAGCCAATTTATTTATGGATTTTATTTGCTTTATCAAAATATAAAAATAAATGATTAGAACATATTGTAAATATAAATCATATTAAAAAGCTTTTAGATGTGTTAGATTAGCATATAATTATTTGATATATAAGAATAGGTAAAAGGGGGAATTATAGAAACTATTTCTAAAGGAAATATGTTATTGTTCTTAAATATGTAGTATATTTAATTTAGAAGATAATTTAAAAAATTTTTTTAACAAAAAAATATGATACAATATATTAAGATTAATGATATTTATCAAGGAGGTGTTTTATCATGAAAAAGAAAAACAAAAAGCAAAAAGATTTACCAGAAAACAAATTTGATGAATATTTAAAAAAGTTAACTAAAAATGAAAGAATACTTATTAATGATTTTTTTGTATCTTTTGATGAACATTGTTTGTTAAATAAAGAAACTAAGAATAAAATAAGAGAAGATTTTAAAAATGCGTTTATTTATTATGACAAGAATAATGTTAGTTTAGAAGAATCTCTCAAGTATTTATATGTAAGAAACTTAGGGGGATTTTATGCAAGACCTCCTGTTTTATGGTTTCCACTTGATGATGCAGCAAAAATTTATCCTTTATCAATGGCTCATGATAGAATGGCAATATTTAGATTATCTGTATATTTAAAAAAAGAAGTTGTTCCTGAAATTTTACAAATGGCTTTGAATTTTACTATTAAAAGATTTCCAACTTTTGCTACTACTTTGAAAAAAGGATTTTTTTGGCATTATTTAGATACAACTAAAAGAAGATTTAGCGTTGAAGAAGAAAATGATGTTCCATCTCAACCTATTAAGGTATCAATCAGTGGTTCACAATCATTTAGAGTTAAATATTATAAAAATAGAATTAGTGTTGAATTTTTTCATGTTCTTACTGATGGAACTGGTGGAATGGAGTTTTTAAAATCATTAGTTAATGAATATTTAATCTTGTTAGGAAAAAAAGTTACAAAAAATAATTTAATATTAGATATTAATGATGAGCCGGTGTTTGATGAATTTGAAAATGCATTTGAGAAGGTTCCTAGTTCTGATTCAGCTTCTGGTTTTATTGATAAAATGGCTATTCAAATGGATGGAAAATTATCTAAAGTTAAACCATGTAAAGTAATTCATTTTAAAATGGATTCTAAAGAATTAAAAAATGTTGCTAAGAGGTATAATGCAACTATTACTTCTTATTTACTAGTTCTTATGTTTATGGCTGGTAAGAGTGCGACTGATAAATTACAAGGTGATGTAAGTATTCAAGTACCAGTTAATATGAGAAAGTTTTATCCCTCTAAGACTTTAAGAAATTTTTCAATGTATTGTGGTGTAAGAATGTCTATAGGAAAGATAACTAAACCAGAAGAAATGATTGATGAAATTAAGAATCAATTAAATTTTAAAACTTCTAAAGAAGAAATGAGTAAAATGATTACTTCAACTAAAAAGATGACTAATATGTTAAAATATATTCCTCTTGCAATTAAAGGTCCTATTGCTAGAATTGTTTATGGTTTTCTTGGTGATAAAATATTTTCCTGTACATTATCTAATTTAGGTGCTGTTAATTTACCAGATGAAATAGCAAAAGAAATAGAAAGTATGGATTTTGTTTTAGGTGCTGGAATAACCAATAGAGCGTGTTGTTCAGTTGTAAGTGTAAATGATATAACAACCCTTTCGATAAACAAAATGACAGTAGATCCAACCTTTGAAGAAAAAATTTATGAATTATTAATAAATGATGAGTTAGATGTTACGGTAGAAGGAAGTGCTTTATATGAAGATTAAAATAACATATCCTAAGGTAGCAAAAAGTAAGTTAGAAAGAAAAAAGTTAATTGCTATTACTAAGTGGCCTATTATTATAGCTATAGTAACTTGTCCGACTGTAAATATTGCAGTTGGTGGTAAAGCTTGGAGTTTAGTGGTGTTATGGTCAATTTATGTGTTATGGACATTAGTTATTTCACCAGATTTAGTAGAATATAATCGAATTAGTCAGTTTGTTAAATTAATAACTTTAACGAGTATTTTGTTAACTATTATAGATTTATGTTTAGCTCCTGGATGGGCAATAGAAGTTGTATCAATATTAAATTTTAGTGCTTTATTTGTTGCTGGAGTATTATTTTTTACAGATTTAGAAAGACAAAAACAAAATATGATGCCACTATTATTTATTATATTTTATTCAATTGTTACAGCAGTTATTGGTTTATCACTTTATCATGAAGAAGATAACTGGGCTTTAGCTGTTATGGGTGGGGTAGCATTTTTATTATTAATATCGATGATGATTGTTTTAAAAGGAACTTTTATTAATGAGTTTAAAAAAAGATTTCATACTATGTAATTATTAAAAATTAAGGTTGGTGAGTTTATGAAAAATAAAAAAATAGTTATTGTAAGCATATTTGTTATAATTTGTTTGTCTCTTTTAGGATATTTACTTTATTATTTTAATTTTATTCCACATAGAAAATATACTAATGAAGATTTTAATATTAAAACTTATGTTAGTAGCATTGATAAAGACAATGATGGAATTGATGATCAAACTGATATATTAATAAATACGAGAAAATATATTGTTACTAAACCTAAATATAAAAGTAAATATTATGGTACTGGATATCCCGATGATAATTATGGGGTATGTACAGATGTAGTTGCGTTTGCTTTAAAGGATGCTGGTTATGATTTAAGAGAACTAGTAAATAATCATGTTAAAGAGAATCGAAATTTATATGATATTGATGTGATTGATAAAAATATAGATTTTAGAAGAGTATTAAATTTAAAAACTTATTTTGATTATAATGCGATTAGTTTAACAACGGATGTATTAAGAATAGAAGAGTGGCAAGGTGGAGATATTGTTGTTTTTAAAAGACATATTGGTATAGTATCAGATAAAAGAAACCATAAAGGAATTAATTTTGTTATTCATCATGCTAATCCTTATCAAAGATATTATGAAGAAGATATTTTAGAAAATAGAGATGATATAATAGGACATTATCGTATAAGTTAATGTTATTTAATGTTTATTTAATAATTTATTATAATTAAGTTGATGATGCAAGTGAATATATTAGAATATTCTTATAAATTTATAATAAGTAATATTGTAATAGATAAAATTTCCAAATTAATTGTGAATTTATCTAAAAAATCAAGTTATACTGGAACTATAAATGGTGATAATACAGCTAAAAATATAGAGTTAGTTTTAGATAAAACTTCTAAAATTAAATTAACAGGTGATTCATATGTTACAAAATTAACAAATAGTGATTCATCAAATAGTAATATTAATTTTAATGGATATAAATTATATGTTAATGGAGAAGCTATAAATTAAAAAACGTTGAAATGATTTTCAACGTTATTTTTTTAAGTTAATAAAATCTTGTATGGTAATTATTTCTCCATAATCAGATAACATTTTTTTATATAAGCTAGTTCTTTCATTTTTTAATAAATCATCAATTACAAATATTAATTTTTTGTTTTCTTTTTTTAACATAATTACATTCGCAATCCACATTTTAAGAACACCAACATAACCAGCATAATTATCTTCAGTTAAAAATATTAATTTATAATAATTATTATCTATTTTATAATCAAAGTTAATATTATTGCCATATTGTTCTTGAACATTATTTTTGGTTCCGCGTCTTTCATATGAAATATTATTTTCAAGTAAATGTTGTTCTATATATGCTTTACTTTCTTTTTCACTAATTCTTTTTGATTTATCAACCTCATAATATAAATAAATATCTTTTAAATTTTTTAGTAAATCATTAAATGATTCGGTAGTATCTAATTCATGTATTTCAAATATAAGTTTATTAACAAAATACTTTGTTAATTCATCTAGCAATAGTGGATTATCTAAACTTATGCCATTAAAATCATTTAATAAATTTACTGTAAATTGCTCTTTTATGTCATTTACATAATCTTTTAAAAATTTAATATCTACTTCATCGTCAAAATATTTAATTCTTTTCCAATTATTAATTATTGTCATTTCTAATTGTTTTGTATCAGGAAAATGTAAAACGATTGCAATATTTATTCTTTCATTTCTTTCCAAATTGGGTATATATTTTAAAATAGCATATTTAATTCTTTTCTTCATAACTTTCGCCACCTTTTAAATTTAATATATTGATAACTTCATCAACTCTAATAAATCTATTATAAATATATTTTACTAATAATTCTTTTTCTTTTGGAGTAACATTCCAATCATCAGGAAGATTATCCATGATATTAATTATAAAATTTTTATCAATATTTTTTACTTTGTTAATGAATTCAGCTAATTCTTTATTAAATTCTTCATCATTAATTTTTATAGATTCCATCATAAGATTGTAATTAAACGGATTTAAATCGTCTTTTTCAAAATTTTGGTTTATTAATCTTGATAGTTGAACTTCATCCCAAAGTGTTCCTAAATTAAATATATGACTATGATCTATCATGTATATTTTTTTAGATTTTTCGTCAATCATTAAATTACCGTTATTTCTATCATAATTTCCAATTAATATATCAAAAATTAAGATTTTTACTGCATCATTTCTATTAACAGATTTAATAATCCGATTGGAATTTAAAACAACATATGCATTATCATTATAAACTGTACCGAATGCAGTACCTTTTAAAGGCTTTATATCTTTTTTTATGTTTTCATTATAGTCTTCAATTGTAACATTAATTAAATTATAATCAAATACAGGTAATTCTAAATATTCACATAAATTAGATGCAATAAATTCATTTACTAATGTTTTAACACCTTGCACATTTCCAGGAAATTTAACAACGTAAGATTTGTTGTCATCACACCAAACAACATATGGATCCGTGCAACCATTTCCCAATTTGTTTTTAATTTCTTTTATATTAATCAATAGTATTCACTCCAATCATCTAATCAAGAGTGCATTTACTATACTTAAATTCTACCATAAAATAATAAATTTAATACAATAAATCACTCAAAATACATTTATTTTACGTAAAAAAACAATAATTATTATACAATAAAATAAAACAAATTCAATATAAATAGTTTAATTTCTTTAAAACAAAACGAAATAAAAAACGAATCAATCTGATTCGTTAATTTTTTATAATGGGGCGAAATGTGGGGATCGAACCCACGCATACCGGAGCCACAATCCGGCGTGTTAACCACTTCACCAATTCCGCCATGAACAAAGATAGTTTATCAAATAACTTGCAAAATTGCAAGTGTTTGTTGTATAATTTGGTTTATGAAGAAATTTTTTAGTGAGAATAAAGATTATATATTAAATATGTTCCTGGTACTTGGAACAAATGCCTTTTTATATTTTATAGTAAAACATTTTATACCAAGTTATCATTTAATAACATTACCTTTGGATGATAAAATACCTTTAATACCATTTTTTATAATTTTTTATACTATTTGGTATCCTTATTTATTTGTTGTATTTTATTTTATATTTAAAAAAGATAAAAATAAATTTAAATCACTAATAAAGAAATCTATTGTGTGTGCTGTTATAGCTGACTTATGTTTTATAATTTATCCGACAATGGTTACTAGACCGGAAGTTAATGGTTATAATTCGTTAGTAAGTTTAATGTTATATATTACTTACATAACTGATATACCAGTTAATTGTTTTCCATCACTTCACTGCACATTTGCACTTCTTGTTATGTATGCAGTAACATTTGATAAAAACATGAATAAAGTATTTAGAATTCTTGTCGGTATTATTAGTCCGTTAATATGTTTATCTACTGTTTTAGTTAAACAACATTCAGTTATAGATGTGGTAGGTGCTTTATTTTTATCATGTATTATTTATGTAGATTTTAAAAAAAGAAAATAGGAGGAAAATATGTTAAAATTATTTAAAAATTTAACTAAAAAAGAAGTTTTTTTTATGATAATAAGTTCATTACTTATTATTTTTCAAGTTGCGTTAGAACTTAAAATGCCTGATTATATGTCGCAAATAACTATTTTAGTTCAAACTGAAGGAGCAAGTTTTAGTGATTTATTAACTAATGGAGCATATATGATGTTGTGTGCTTTAGGAAGTTTATTATCAGCTGTTGCAACAGGTTATCTAATTGCGGAAATAACTAGTAAATTTAGTTTAAATACTAGAAGTAAATTATATAAAAAAATTATTCATTTAGATACTGATAAAACTAAAGAGTTTAAGACATCTTCATTAATTACAAGAACAACTAATGATATAACACAAGTTGAAAACTTACTTGGATTTGGTATGCAAATGTTAATTAAAGCACCACTTACAGCTGCTTGGGCAATAACTAAGATTTTAAATAAAAATATTGAGTGGAGTATTGCGACTATTATTGCCGTTCTAATATTAATATTTACATTATTAAATATTATGTTTAGAGTGTTACCTAGATTTAAAATTGTTCAAAGTTTAATTGATAAATTAAATGGAGTTGAAAGAGAAAATCTTCAAGGAATTAGAGTAGTAAGAGCGTTTAATGCCGAAAAATATTCAGAGGATAAATTTGATAAAGTTAATAATGAATTAACATCTAATCAATTAAAGAATCAAAAGTTATTTGCAATTCTTAGTCCGGTTATGTATTTAGTTATGAATGGATTATCTTTATCAATTTATATAATTGGAGCTATATTAATAAGTAATTCATTATTAATAGATAAACTAACTTTATTTAGTAATATGGTAGTGTTTTATTCATATGCTATGCAAGTTATCATGTCATTTTTAATGCTTGTTATGGTGTTTATGATGCTTCCTAGAGCTGAGGTTTCAGCTAAACGTATTAATGAAGTATTAGATGTTGAAGATAAAATAATTGAAGGAAATATTACTAGTGGTAAAGAAACAGGTACTGTAGAATTTAAAAATGTTTCATTTAAATATCCTGATGCCGAAGAATATGTTTTAGAAAATATATCTTTTAAAGCAAATAAGGGAGAAACAATCGCCTTTATAGGATCTACTGGTTCTGGTAAGTCAACCCTAATTAATCTTATTCCAAGATTTTATGATGTAACAAGTGGTGAAATATTAGTTGATGGAATAAATGTTAAAGATTATCAAAAAGAAACACTTAACAATATAATTGGATATGTTTCACAAAAAGCAGTTATTTTTAGTGGTACTGTTAAAAGTAATATTAAGTTTGGTAAATCAAAAAATAAAATAAGTGAAAAAGATATATTAGATGCTGCTAAAATAGCTGAAGCTAAAGAATTTGTTGAGAAAATGGAAGATACATATAACTCGCATATTTCTCAAGGTGGAACTAATATTTCAGGTGGTCAAAAACAAAGATTATCTATTGCTAGAGCGGTTGCGAAAGATCCAGAAATTTATATTTTTGATGATTCATTTAGTGCTTTAGATTATAAAACAGATGCGG
The DNA here is from genome assembly GCA_947522695.1 of uncultured Bacilli bacterium. GTDB lineage: Bacteria > Bacillota_I > Bacilli_A > RF39 > UBA660 > CAG-533. The sequence goes on from CANNTX010000010.1 coordinate 18,363, forward strand.
TATTAAGACATAATTTAAAGAAAAATAAGAAAGATGCTACCATGTTAATTGTTGCACAAAGAATTGGAACAATTATGAATGCGGATAAAATTATGGTACTAGATAATGGTAAATGTGTTGGAATGGGTACTCATAAAGAATTACTTAAAAACTGTGAAGTATATAAAGAAATTGCCTTATCACAATTATCAAAGGAGGAATTAGAAAATGCATAATAAAAGTCGTAATGATGCTCCTACAAAACCAAAAGATTTTAAAAAATCAATTATGAGATTATTTAAGGAATTAAATAGTTATAAAGTTTTAGTAATTATATCAATAATTCTTGCTGTTGCATCAACAATACTTACAATATTTTGTCCTAATAAAATGGCTGATTTAACTGATGAAATTAGGAATGGTTTAACAATTAATACAAGTGCCTTAAATGAAGTTGTAGCTAAGTCTAGTGAAAAACTTGCATCCAATAGACTAGAGGATATTGAAGTAAGTGGTGTAACAATTAGTCCTCAAGATCAAATCGTGTTTATGTCTATTATGGAAAAAGTTGATGGAAAAGAGAAGACAAGTCTTTATAAAGCATATGAAGAATTACCTGAAAGTGTAAAAAATGCTATTAAACCAGTAATGAATATGGATAATATTAAACATATTGCAATATTACTTGGTACATTATATATAATAAGTAGTTTATTTAGTTATGTTCAATCATTAATAATGACAGATATTTCTAATAAATATGCAAATAAGTTAAGAAGTAAAATTAATGCTAAAATTAATAGATTACCTTTAAGTTATTTTGATAAAACCTCATATGGAGATGTTTTATCAAGAACAACTAATGATGTAGATACAATTGCATCATCATTTAATAACTCATTATCTACTTTAGTTAGTGCATCAGTTCTTTTAATAGGTATTACATTTATGATGTTTAAAACTAATGTGTATATGAGCCTAGCAGCTATTTTATCAAGTGTTATTGGTTTTGTTTTAATGTTTGGAATTATGGGAAAGAGCCAAAAATATTTTGATTTAAGACAGAAAGAATTAGGTGCTTTAAATGGACATATTGAAGAAGTATATTCCGGATTAAATGTAATTAAAACTTATAACGCAGAAGAAGAAGTAACTAAAAAATTTGATAAATATAATGAAAAAGTATATGTTGCTAATAAGAAGAGTGAGTTCTTATCAGGATTTATGCATCCATTAATGGGATTTATTGGAAATTTAGGTTATGTTTCAGTATGCGTATTAGGTGCTGTTTTAACAAGTAAAAATATTATTACATTTGGTACAATTATTGCCTTTATTTCATATTGCCGTTTATTTTCATCACCTCTTACGCAGTTAGGACAAGTTGTTGCATCTTTACAAGGTGCTGCATCAGCAAGTGAAAGAGTATTTGAATTCTTAGATAGTAAAGAATTAAGTGATGAATCATCATTTACTAATCATTTAGATAAAAAACTTGTTAAGGGAAACATTGAATTTAAAAATGTATCATTTAGTTATGATGAAGGAAAGGAAATAATTAAAAACTTTAGTGCTAAATGTAAGGCTCATGATAAAATTGCAATTGTTGGGCCAACAGGAGCTGGTAAAACTACAATGGTTAATTTACTTATGAAATTTTATGAAATAAATAAAGGTGATATCTTAATTGATGGAGTATCAACTAAAGAATTAACTAGAGAAAATATTCATGATTTATTTACTATGGTTTTACAAGATACTTGGTTATTTAATGGAACAATTAAAGAAAACTTAATATATAATAGAGAAAATATAACTGATGATGAAATTAAGAAGGTATGTAAAATAGTTGGAATTGATCATTTTATTAAAACGTTATCGGATGGATATGATACAGTTATTAATGATCAAGATCAAATATCAATTGGACAAAAACAATTATTAACAATTGCGAGAGCTATGCTTTCTGATACACCATTTATAATTTTAGATGAAGCAACATCTAATGTTGATACTAGAACTGAAGAATTAGTTCAAAAAGCAATGGATAAATTAATGAGAAATAAAACATCATTTATAATTGCTCATAGATTATCAACTATTAAGAATGCTGATTTAATACTAGTTATGAAAGATGGTAATATTATTGAAAGTGGAAATCATGAAGAATTATTAAAACAAGGTGGCTTTTATAGTGAACTTTATAATTCTCAGTTTAGTGAAGAATAATATTAATTTACATAAAAATATGTCAAACGGCATATTTTTTATTTTCTTTTAAGGAAACTATCTTGCTAATAAAAACTTATTGTAGTATTATAATGGTAGCAGGTGGCAGAAAGTGGAAGAAAGTGGTGAATGCATATGCTAATGGGGGAATTTCATCATAATATAGATGATAAAGGAAGATTAATAATACCAGCTAAATTTAGAGAAGACCTTGGTAACGAGTTTGTAGTTACTAGAGGAATTGAAAAATGTTTATTTGTCTATTCTAAAGAAGAGTGGAACAAAATAGTTGAAAAGTTAAAAAAACTTCCATTTACCAATAAAGATGCAAGAAACTTTACTCGTTTTTTCCTATCTGGTGCCTCAATGTGCGAATTCGACCGTCAAGGTAGAATAAACATATCCTCAAACTTAATTAATTATGCATCTTTAAACAAAGAATGTGTAGTAATTGGTGCCAATGATCGTTTAGAAATTTGGAGTGAGGAATTATGGAACAATTTCTTTGAATCAAATGAAGATAACTTATCAGATATAGCAGAAAACTTATTTAAGGATAATTTATATGAAACATTATAGTGTATTAAAAAAAGAACTTATTGATGGATTAAATATAAATCCTGATGGAATATATGTAGATGCTACCTTAGGTTATGCAGGAGATTCAAGTGAAATTTTAAAGCGAATGAAAAGGGGTTTTCTTTTCGCCTTTGATCAAGATGAAGAAGCAATAAAATATAGTGATGATATCTTAAAAAATATTAGTTCTAATTATAAGATTATTTATTCTAATTTTAAGAATATTAAAGAAAAATTAAATGAAGAAAATATTTCTAAAGTAGATGGAATAATTTATGATTTAGGAATATCAAGTCCACAAATTGATGAGGATTATAGAGGATTCTCATTTATGAAGGATGCAGAACTTGATATGCGTATGGATTTAAGTAATCCATTAACTGCTAAGTATGTTGTTAATAATTATAAACTAGAAGATTTAACTAATATTTTTTATAAGTATGGAGAAGAAGATTTTTCTAAAAGTATTGCTTCATCAATTGTAAAAGCAAGAAAAAATAATGAAATTAATACAACATTAGAATTAGTAGAAATAATTAAACAAGGTGTTCCTTACAAGTATTTTGTAACTAAACATCCTGAAAGAAGAATATTTCAAGCTATTCGTATTGAGGTAAATGATGAATTAAATGTATTATCATCTTCTATTAATGATGCAATAGATATGTTAAAACCAGGTGGAAGATTATGTGTAATAACTTTTCATTCATTAGAAGATCGTATAGTTAAAAAAATATTTAAAGAAAAAAGTGAAGTTAATGATTTAGTAAAAGGTTTACCAATAATTCCTGAAGAATATAAGCCAATTATTAAATTGATAAATAAAAAACCAATTCTTCCGAGTAATGAGGAATTAGATGAAAATAGTAGAAGTAAAAGTGCAAAATTAAGAATAATAGAGAGGATATAATAATTATGAAAAAGACTAGAAGAAGAGTTAAAGTAAGATTTATAGATAGATTAATAACTGCATTAATTGTTATTTTAGTTGTATCTAGTCCAATTGTAGTTGTATATTCTAAGAGTGTTCTATCTAAAAGTAATATTGAATTAGAAAGAATGAAAAGTAAAATAGAAAAACAAGAAACAATGAATGAAAGCATAAGTATGAAAATTAATGAGATAGCTAGTTTATCGAATATTCAAGATATTGCTAAAGATTATGGATTAACATATCAAAATGATAATATAATTGTGGTAAAATAAGTACAGGTGATGATAAAGTGAAAAAAAATAGTAGAATTTTTAGTATTATTAAAATATCTAAGATGGCTACTATTTTTTTGTTTGTAGTAATTCTCGTAAAACTTACATATGTTGCAATATCTCCTAAAGTTGATGGAATTGATTTAAATACTTTTGCACTATCTCGTACAACTGCTACTAAAACAATTGAAGCATCTCGTGGAACTATTTATGATATTAATAATGAGGTATTGGCAACAAATGTTAGGAGTTATACGGTTATTGCTTATTTGGATGAGTCAAGAACTAGTGATGAAGCAAATCCAAGACACGTTGTTGACAAAGAAACAACTGCGGAAAAGTTAAGTCCTTTAATAAATATGACTCCTAAACAAATTTTGAAATTATTAAATACTAAAAATGTATATCAAGTTGAATTAGGTCCAGGTGGAAGAAATATAACAGAATTAATTAAAGAAGAGATAGAAGCTTTAGATTTACCAGGAATAGATTTTATTAAAAGTACTAAAAGAGAATATCCTAACGGAGATTTTGCTTCTTACATTATAGGTTATGCTAAAAAGAATGATGAAGGATCTATAGTTGGAGAACTTGGAATTGAAGGAAAATATAACAATGAATTAACTGGCACTAATGGTAAAACAATTTATCAAAAAGACGCTTATGGTTATCGAATCGCTAATACTCCAGAAGTTACAGAAGAAGCTAAGAATGGTTATGATATTTATTTAACATTAGATTCTAATATTCAATTGTATTTAGAAAATGCTATTACTGAAATTGAAAATTTTAATATTGATTGGGCAACTTTAACGATTGCGGATGCTAAAACTGGAGCTATTGTTGGTTCAGCATCGAGTCCTAGTTATAATCCAAATATTCTTAATATAACTGATTATAATAATCCATTAGTTAGTTATACTTATGAACCAGGATCAACAATGAAAATATATTCATTTATGGCAGCAATTGAAGAGGGATTATATAAAGGTGATGAATTATATCAATCTGGATCAATTCAAGTATCTGATTATAATATTAGTGATTGGAATAAAGAAGGATGGGGTAAAATTACTTATGATAAAGGTTTTACATATTCTTCAAATGTTGCTGCAGTTTTATTATCACAAAAATTAGGAAAAGAAAAAATGTTAGATTATTATAAAAAATTTGGCTTTGGTACAAAAACTGGTATTGAATTATCTAATGAGTATGATGGTAAAATTAAATTTAATTATGAGTCAGAACTTGCATCAGCTTCTTATGGACAAGGCATTACAACTACGCCTATTCAAAATATACAAGCTTTAACTAGTTTAAGTAATGGTGGTACTATTTTAAAACCATATATTATTAGTAAAATAGTTGATAATGAAGGTAATGTTGTTTATGAGGGTAAAAGAACTGAGCTTACAAAAGTAGTATCATCAAGTACTATAAAAAAAATGATGGATTTAATGGATGAGACTGTTAATTCAGAAGATACTGCTGTTACAGGCTATCGATATCATACTGATAAATTAACTTTAATAGGTAAAACAGGAACTGCTAATTATACGCAAAATGGGAAATATGTTTCTGGACAATATAGTACAATTAGATCATTTGCTGGTTTGTTTCCTAAAGATGATCCTAAATATATAATTTATGTTTCAGTTAAGAAATTTCAAGGAGCATCAAGTAGTTTAGGAAATATTATAAAGAAAATGGTTGAATCAGTTGTAACTTATAAGAATTTATCTGATAAAGATTCTAATGTAGATGAAAGTAAGGTTATAAATATTTCATCATATATTAATCAAAGCAAAAATGAAACTGTTAAATTACTTGAAAAATATGGATTATGTCCAATTGTTATAGGTGATGGAGAATATATTATTAATCAATATCCTTCTATTAATAGTTCTGTTTTATATGGAAGTAAAGTATTTTTGGTTACAAATGGTAGTAATATTACAATGCCAAACGTTATAGGATGGACACATAATGAGATAAATACTTTTGCTAAATTGATAAAAATAAATTATAATATTGATGGTTATGGAAAAGTTATAAATACTAACATACCAGAAGGGAGTATAATAGATTTAAATAGTGATCTATTGGTTGAACTAGGATAATGAAAAAGAAATTATTAAATATTATTAATTCTTATAAAGCAATTATTATTGTTTTGACGTTATTATGTGTTTTTTTACTTCTATATTTAAATAAGATTACTTCTGCTAATAAAATATATTTATTTGAAGGAAGTTCTGATTATGTTGAAGTTAAAAGTGGAGTAGTAAGTCTTAATTATAATATGAATTTATTTCAAGGATCTAATATAGAATTTAAAGAAAAAGATAAGACCGTTGTTAGTTATGATATTGGTTATTATGTTTTAGTTAATGATGAGTATTTACCACTTGCAACTAAGGCTGGTGAAGATGATGAGGGATTATCATTAAAAGAATTAATTACGGGAACTGATAACTATAAAATAATAGAACCGGCTAATGGTAATTATTTCTTTACTAATGATAAAATAAATAATTTAGAATCTAATTTATATTTTATAATTAAAGCTAAAGATAATAAGAATAATGAAATTAAAGATGCTATTAAATTAAAAGTAACAAAAATATCTAAGTAAATTTGTTACTTTTTTAATTGTATAATTCTATATTTGTAAATATATTGTCAATATAATGATATTTTATCAAATTTTTGATATCATTTTATTATAGGTGATAATAGATGGATTATAAATATAAAAAAGGACAATTATTTAAAAAGAAACTAAATGTTCCTCAAGAGATATTAAATAAGGTTTATAATTGTACATTAACTTTAGATGAATTTTATAAATATCAATTGGATGATAAAATACCTACATCATGTATTATAGATGCAGATAGAAAAATTATAGAAAAATTTGGAATTGAGAAGTGTAGAAGTTTAGATTTCGATTTACTAGATTATAAAGAAGAAATAATGTCAATTAGCAGTGAAACCGAAGATATAAATAGTGTCTTATATGATAAATTAAAAAATCAGATTGAACCATTAAATTATCCTCCTAAAATGCGAGAAATATATAAAGATAGACTTTGTGATATTTCAGATGACACAAAGTTAGACAGTATCGAATATCTTTTTAGCCGTGGCGTGTTAACATTAGATAAAATAATTGAAAATTGGGATTTACTTAAAAATAAAGATTTAAGTTATTGTTTAAGAGATGATGAATTAACAGATGAAATGCTTAAAGAATTTATGGATAATTATGAAAAAATAATTCCAAAACATCGTAATGATACATATTATCATACATTGATCAATAATTATTTTATTCTTAATACTGACGAGGAAAAACAAAAGTACATAAAAAATATTACTGATGATGTTTTAAATATGAGTGTAGATAAATATAATAAAGTTGTTGCTAGTTTTTCAAATGATACATATAAAGAATTATTCAGATATTCATCCGTTTTAGAATACTTAAGTAAATTTAATATATCAGAAAAATTAAAAAAAGAGATAGATGAACTTCCAAAAGACTATCTCTTTACAATGCCAATTCCATTTTCACAAATACTGGATAATAAAGTTTTAAATTTTATTGAAAAATATGGTTTAAAGAATGTTATTGACTTTGATAATGAATGTGATCATTGTTTATCTAAAAATAATTGCAATATGTTATATTTAATGGGTGATATAGCAAATTATTTTGGTAGTAAAATAGAAAAAATATATACTAAAGATGAATTTTATGAAGAAATAAAAAGTATTATTATTGATGTTAAAAATGATCCCTATTTTGGAGATAAAGCCATAGATCAAAGAAATATTGGTGGTGAGTTTAGAAGTAGGTATTCTGATTTATATATTGAAGATGAAGCACCAGAAGAATTAAAAAATTTATTTTATCAAGCAATGATTACACCTCAGTTATTATTAGAACATCCAGAATATACAAGTTTTTTAAAAGGAAAAAAGCTTAGTGGTTATTTAAAATCAGAATATGGATTTGTTAAAGCATCAAATGAAGAAAATGAAATTTGTAATATCTATAAATTATTTGATAACAAAGATAGTCAAATAGATTCACTTGATTTTGTATTAGAATATCAAGATATTTTACCTCTAGCGTTCAATAAACAAATGATAGATGAATCGAATATTTATGTGAATGATGATATTAATCAAATTAAAAATAAACTTGATGAATTTTTAAAAAGAATGATTATTGAAAATGGGATGGTATATCCAAAACATATTCCTAAATATTTTATAGAAAAGTATTCTTCAATGGTAATGGATAAAACAGCACCAGAAGAATTAAAAGAAATGTTTTATAGCAGAAAAATTACACCAGAATTTATAAATTCTAACTCATTATATAAAGATTATTTAAGAAACGTTGATATAGAAACTATATTTAAATATATGCCTATCGAAATAACTGATGAAGTGTTTAATCATAACCATATGAATTTAGTTAATTGTTTTAAACAAACATTTGGCGATGATGCTTTAGATTTAATGATATCTTATGCAAATTATATTAAAAAAGCATATGAAAATGGTAATAAAGAGTATTTTAAAATAGATGCGTTAAAAGATAATAATAATGAATTTAGATCCTATCCAAATTTTTCAAAAGAAGAGTTTTTGAATATGATTGATAAAATGATACTACAAAATTATCTAGATGGAAACATAAATATAGATGAACATATTCCAAATCATTTTAGAAATAATAATCCAACATTTTTCTTGGATCAAAGCATATCTTCAGAAATTAAAGATAAATTTTACAACAGAAAGTTTACATTGAAAGATTTTGATGATAATCCCGAATTACTTAATGTATTTAATAAAACAAACGTTGCCTGTGGCTTTTCTAAAGATATGTCATGGATTATTTCATTATATGCTAACAGTGATAATATTGAGCTAGCAAATTATAAACGCTTAAAAATTATAACTGAATATTATAAAGTATTAAATTTACAAGATGTAGAAGCTAATAATTTGTTTATAGAATATGTTACTGAATATCAAGATAAAATTAATATAGAAAAAATGAATTATGTATATGAAGTTATCAAAAGACTTTCTCAAACAAATTCAAGTGAACTTTTTAGAGTAAGAAAAGAATTAGCAACTCAATTATTAGAACTAGATAGTCCTTTAGAAGAATTAACTAAAATAGAACGAATGTTTATAAAAAACAATCTACCAATGGTTGGAAAAGTATATTCATGTTTTGAAATATTACATCCAAATATGAAGAATGAAATAGAATATTTTCCTACTATTTCGCCAATTCTTAAAAGTTCATCCCTATTAGGCGATAAAGCAATTATATTTTCTGATTTAATTAAAGCATCGTTTGGTTCTAATAATAAATCAGTAAACAATTATTTAAAAAATATTGAATACGGTTCTAATTTATATGAGGGACTAAAATCAGGACAAATACCTATTAATACACTTGATGAAATGGATAAAAAAGAATTAGAAACATTTAGAAATAATTTGGCGACATTATATAATAATACATTAAGAGCAAAAAAAGAAAATGAAATGTTTTCACCTAGCGAAAATACTTTAAATGATATTTTAGAACTTGCAAAAAAATTATCACCTAATGGCACATTTGATTATAATTTGAAAGATCGAATTATTCGTATGTTCTGTGGATTTACTGGTATAAATACGCTTGAAATGGCAAAAGAATATATTGATAAACAAGTTAAAACAGCGGATTCTAGAAATAGAGAAGCGTCAAATAAAGATATAAATTTAGAGCAAGGTGATTTTATTAAAGGCATTGGTGGTGTTAAGTATTTAAGAAATATTTTACAAAATGGAAGTGTTTCTAAAGAATATCTAGGTTCATGTGCTGGTAGAGATCGTACACCTCTTGATACGGATTTATCAATGATTATGTCATCAACTGGGACTATTGATGAAAAAATATCTGCAACTGTCGCTAAAGATTATGGACCAATTTGGTTTGTACTAAAAAATGATGATAGATTATTTACTACTAGAACAGAAGAAGGAGTAACAAATACCAAAAATGATATGTCTAAATTAGAAGTATTTTATACAGGCATTTGGGGTAGAGATCATTATGGTATAAGAACTGGTTTTGCATCAAGTGAAATAAATTACATTGTTATGGAAAAATATGATCCAAAAGTCGGGCTTGAAATAGCGATGAATGGTTTTTATATTCCTGTTGCTAATATGGAAGGTAAGATTATATTTACTCCTAAAGATTATGACAATTTAAGAGCGAAAATGAATGGCTTATCCTATTTTAATGAAGAAGACTATTCTTTTTCAAAAAATTTAGTAAATGAAGAAACAAAATTTATTGCCGAACAAATTGAAGAAAATAACAGAATAACTAAAGTCAAAAGAGAAAAGATTAATGAGATTATAGCTAAATCTCTTTCAGAACTAGGCCTTGAATTAAAAACTAAAATTGATGGTGACTTAACTGAAGGCGTTGTCGAATTAATTGATACAGGTTCAACCGGAAGAGGAACAAATAAACCTGGTGATGGTGACTTTGATTTTATGATGAAATTAGATAGATCGATATTATCTGATGCCAAAAAACTAAACGAACTTAAGAAAACTATTTTGAAAAATCTTGGAAAAGAATATTCAAATGAAATAACTGATAATGGAGACTTTAGATTAAAGCAAGTTAAGTTAGATGATGGCAACATAGTGGATATTGATATTACATTCACTAATAAAACAGATAAAGTGTTATATTCAACGGATATGGCACTAATAGATAGGCTTGAAACAATTAAAAGAAATGACCCAGAAAAATATCCTTACGTAGTTGCTAATATTCTTTTAGCTAAACAAGTTTTAAAACAAGCCGGAGCATATAAACCTAATCGTGGAGAAGTTCCTCAAGGTGGTCTAGGTGGAGTCGGTATCGAAAACTGGATATTAGAAAATGGTGGCTCATTTATTGATGCTGCTAAAAACTTTATCACTGCCGCTGAGGGAAAAAGCTTTGCAGAATTTAAGTCAAACTATGAAATTTGGGATTTTGGAGATAATCATTTAGCTGAAAGAAAAGGTTATTATCCTCACGATAACTTTGTTGCAAACAATATGAGTTCAGATGGATACGAAAAAATGACTGAAGCTTTAAAGGAATATATTAATAAGATGGAAATGCAACAACAGATGGAAAGGCCTGGAATTAAATTATAATAAAAAAATTTTCACTTTTGTGAAGTTTTTTTATTGTAAAAATTACCATAAAATTTACCATGGGATAGGTGAAAAATAAATAATAAAAAATCCCTTTAAATAAGGGATTTTAGGTCAAAATTTGGTGACCCGTACGGGGTTCGAACCCATAAATGCATGCGTGAAAGGCATGTGTGTTAACCATTTCACCAACGGGCC
>CANNTX010000011.1 GCA_947522695.1 uncultured Bacilli bacterium
ATGTACATTGTTTATGGTAATAATCAAGAATCTATTTATAAAACAAGTTTAGCTAATAGTTTTTCTGATTTAGGCACAGTCTATATTGGAGATCTCATACCTAACCAAGCAACAAATTTATTATTTATATATGAGTTACCAAAAAACGCCAAAACAAGTAATTTAAAATTGATGGTTTATAAAGGCTATGAATATAAAAATGGAGTTAGAAATAATCTATATAGAGAATATAAATTTAGTGCATCTAATCTAGATAAAGATTTAAAAACTACAAATCTTAATATTGGAGATACATTTATTTTAGGTAAAACACTTTATGGTAATACAAATTTAAAAATAACAAATATAGAAATTAAAAATAAATATGAATATACTTATCAAAAATGTTCTAATGAAAATAATTGTGAAACCTTGACAGATATTATATTACCAGATAATAGAAATCAAAATGAATTATTAATAGTTGATTATGAAATAAACATCGATGAAAATTCTCTATTAGCACGAAGTACCAATAATAAAGATCAAAATATAATTAATAAATTCTCTAAAATAAATTATACTATTAATGAAACTGATAAAACATCAACAATTTATGGTAAAACATATTCTAACTTAAAAAATAAAATATTCTTTGACATTCCAAATAATGTAAGTTCTAAAGCTGATAAGAAAAATTTTATAATTAAAACTAGAGAAAATGAATATAGCTTTAGCATAAATTAATCACATAAAGTGCTATTCGACTTTAATTTTATTGACTTTAAAAAAATTATATAATACAATATTCTTGCAATACCAAATATTGCATATATTGTATTAGATGGGGCTTTAGCCAAGTGGTAAGGCAAGGGACTGCAACTCCCTGAGCACCAGTTCAAATCTGGTAGGCCCCTCCATCGAAAAATCAGTTCCAACTATTATGTTTGAACTTAATATAGAAAAGTATCAATTTCTAAAAGAGGTTGATACTTTTTTGTTGATAAATAAATTAAGTTTTAAATTAAAAAAGATTACAAATTATCACTATAATTTAAACTTTATGATAAAATAGTTAATTAAGAATCTTTATTCAAAAGATAGAAAGGATGTGAATTATGAATAAAGAAAATATTAAAACTGAAATAATTGTTAAAGAACAAAAAGTTAATGTTATTAGAATTGATAATAAAGAATATATTTCACTTACTGATTTAGCTAAATATGTAAACAAAGAAGATCCATCTGGTGTTATAAGAAACTGGATGTCAAATAAAAATTCATTTGAATTTTATTCTTTATGGGAAGAGATAAATAATCCTAATTTTAATTCCGTGGAATCCCACGTAATTAAAACTGAAGAAGTTCCGTACAATAGATTTACTATGACCCCTAAAAGATGGAAAGAAAAATTTAATGCTATAGGTATAGTTCCAAGTAGTGGTAAATATAGTCAAGGAACATTTGCTCATTCTGATATTGCATTTGAATTTGCTTCTTGGTTAAGTCCAGAATTTAAACTTTATTTAATTACTGAATTTGAAAGATTAAAGAAAAATGAAGCATACCAAAATAAAATTGATTGGCATGCTAATAGAGTTCTAGCAAAAGTTAGCTATATAGTACACACTGATGCTATAAAAAATATAATTGTTCCTACTTTAACAGAAAACCAAAAGAAGTTTGTATATGCTACTGAATCAGATGTTTTAAATGTTGCATTATTTGGCATAACAGCTAAAGAGTGGCGAGAAAGTAATTCGAAATTGGCTGAAAAAGGAAATATAAGAGATTATACCGATTTACTTCATTTAGTTATATTAAATAATTTAGAAAATATAAATGCTGAATTAATTAAAATGAAAATACCACAAAATGAAAGACTTATAAGATTAAATAATATCGCTAGAAAACAAATGGAATTATTAAAAAACAATAAATCATTCGATAATCTTGAATATATTGAAAATAAAATAAATAATGTTCAAGAATTACCTATGTAAAAATCCGATTGTTACTAAGTGCCACTATATTTTTTACTTAAATTTCTTTATAACCATTTTAAATTAACTAATAAATCCATAATTTTATCAATTGTATAAATATTTATGTTAAAATATAATATATATTTAATGAAAGAGGAATAACTATGAAAACCTGTGTATTAATATATAATCCCAACAGTGGCCATGTATTTAAAACCAAATATTTAAAAGAATATAAAAACATATTAATTAAAAATGGTTATACACCTAAATTTATTGCTACCTGTTATCGCGGTCATGCCAAAGAAATAATATCTCATCTTGAAAAAGTAGATCTAGTAATAAGTATGGGTGGAGATGGTACCTTTAACGAAATAGTAAGCGGAAATCTTGAAAGAAAAGAACCATTAATAATATCCCATATTCCAGTAGGAACAACCAATGATATAGGAGTTATGTTTGGCTATGGAAAAGACATTAAAAATAATCTTAAGTTATTACTTAAAGGTTGCGTTAAAGAAATGGATATTTGCCTAATTAATAATCAGCCATTTGTATATGTAGCTGGTTTCGGTAAATTTATGCAAGTACCATATTTAACTCCAAGAAAACTAAAGAAAAAATATGGATATCTAGCTTATTTAATAGAAGGAATCAAAGATTACTTTAGTCCTACAAAACTATATAAAATAACCTATGAAGTTAATGGAATTACCAAAACGGGTTACTATTCCTTTGTTCTTATATCAAACGCTAATCGTATAGCCGGCATAAATAACTTTTATCGTGATGTTAAATTAGATGATGATAAATTTGAAGTATTATTATGTAATTTTAATCGTCGCAAAGATATTATAAAAACATTTTCCCTATTAATGACCGTAGATGCAACTAAAGTATCGGGTGTCGAATTTTATAAAACCAATAATATGAAAATTGAATTTGAAGAATATCCTAAATATAATTGGTGTATAGATGGTGAAAAACTAAATAGAGCAAATCTTAAATACGAAATTAAAAATATTAATAAAGTTAAAATCATGTTACCAACCAAAAATATAAATAAAATATTTGTAAACAAAAAAATTGATTAATCACCAATCAATTTTTTCTTTTTTAGTAAATAATAAATTAAGACACATCCTAATGAACTAATAGAAATTACACATCCTATTTTAAAATAAGGAATCTCATATTTTAATTCTATATTATGTTCTCCTTCAGATATATCAAATCCCAAAAGCGCATTACCGATTTCAAATGTATTTACTTTCTTTCCGTCAATATAAACTTTCCAACCTTCATCATACGGAATAGATGTAAAAATAGTTCCTTCACCCGAGTTAACATAAGCATTAATCTTATTTTCTTTAAATTCGTTTATATAAACCATATTATCAACTAAAGTCTTATTAAGTTCATTTAATTTATTCTCATTAACCGAATATATATATAAATCATTATCAAACTCATTATTAAATGCCACATAAACACTATTAATTCCATTAAAATGAATTACTTTACTTTCACTAAGTGAAATACTTGTAAAATAATCAAAAGAATCATCAATATAAACATTATTCTCATTTCTAGTATATAATCTACCATCAATAATTATTGAATTAATATTATCAGATATATAAATATAACCTTCATTGTTATTAAAATCCAACTTATGAATAATCCCATTATCATATTTAACAATAGAATCATTATTTATTTTAACATTTTCTAAAACATTATCTTTTCCAAAACTCTTACTAACAAAATCATTTTGAATTTCAAATGGATTATCATTTAAGAAATCCCAAGATTTAATATCCTTATTCACAACATACATTAAATTTGAGTTTACCTTAGATTTATAAATAAAATTATTATTAATAACATCACTAAAAAATAAATCATAATAATTATTATCTTCCATATTACCAATAACATATTTTAAATTAAAAATTGCATTATAAATAGGCGTATTATCAGTATAATAAAAGCTATTTATATAATTTCCCGGCATTCCTAATTTACTTTCTAAGACTGCTAAATTCTCATATTCCATTGAACTAAAAGCATTAATTCCATAATAACCATACCAAGATGAATCATTAAAAGTATGCATATCTTTTCTTTCAATTCTATAAAATAAATTATCATCATTATTTTTAACAAAATCTAAATTATTTTGAATCATCCCATAATCTTCATAAAAATTTTCTAAATTCTGAGATATATCCCAATTATTATTAACACAAATAATTACTTCCAATATAACAGTAAGAATACTAATTAAAGGAATAATTCCTCTTTTATCTTTAAAATATTTATAAATAACATACATCATAAACCACAATATTAAAATAATTAAATTAGCAATAATAATTTTTTCACTTATATCAAATTCATTAATAAAGTAAACTGAAGATACAAAAATTAAAGATAAAATAAATACAATAATAACAATAATTTCCTTAATACTTTTAATATTATTTAAAGCATAACTACTAATAACTATTAAAATAAAAGGATATATAAATGAATACCTATAAGGTAAATCATTCGGTACATGAAATGCATGCCATATAAAATCTAAACGAACATAAAAGAAACTTAAAATCATTACTCCAATAAGAAACATATAACCTAATTTAGTTCTTAATTTAATTTTATTATTTAATAAGAAAAGTATAAGTAAAGGAATAACTACAACTCCACATGATATATTTGGAGCATTAATTGCATCGCTTTTAAAAACAGTTGTTGAAACCCCACTTAAATGATTATAAATAAACTCTAATAAAGTAAAACTATAATATTGACTACTTGGCCAAACATCACTTGTTGCACTAATATCAGTTAAAGATTTAAACATTGGCATTAAAGCAAAAGCACAAATACCTCCTGCGATTAAAGAACTAATCATAAATTTTAAAGATTTATTAAGATAAGTTTTAATATCTTTTTTATCACTAATAATAAATAAATAAGCTATAAAATATAAAACACTAAATATACAAAGCATATAACCTATAAAATAATTACTAAAAAGTATTAAAGCTAAGCCAAATATATAAACATAAATATTATCATCATTAACAAGCTTTTCAATACCTAAAGCAACAATTGGTAATAATACCAGCCCATCAATCCACATTATATTCCAATAATAAGCAACAAAATAATTATTAAAAGCATACATTATTGCAAGAGGAATATTAATATAAGATTTCTTTTTAAATTTATAATTAAGAAATATATTCATACATACAGCCGAAACAACTGCTTTTAATCCAATAATAACTGAATAACTTGCTAATAAATTTTCTCTTTTTACTAAAAAGATTATAATATTAAAGAAACTCGACATATAATTATAAAAATTTCTAAAAAATGGAAGTCCCATTCCCATGTTAAAAGAATAGAATAAATTATAACCATTTTTAACTCTATCGTATAATTCTCCCAACATTGGACCATATTGATGATAAAAGTCAACTGTAAGCATCGAATTTTCTCCAAAAGGAGCAACCTCATTTAATATATATAGTGCAATAACAATTGTAATTGAACAAATCCCCGTAATTAAGTAATATTTATTCTTATCAATCCATTTCTTAAAGTTAACTTTATTCATTAAAATCACCTAGAAAAAGTATATCATATTATTATAACAAGATAAAATAGTAAATAATGCGTACAAATAATCTATTTTTTAAATATTTTTCTTGACTTTTTACCCCATTTTGTAGTAGTATGAACTATGTTTGAAAGAGGGAAAGATTATGGATAAAATAATTAATATAGCCGTTGTAGCCCATGTAGATGCTGGTAAAAGTACATTAGTAGATGCTTTACTTGAACAAAATGGTGCATTCGGTGAAAGAGATCAAATTGTAGACTGTGTTATGGATAGTAACGATATTGAAAGAGAAAGAGGAATTACAATATATTCTAAAAACTGTTCAATAAGATATAAAGATTATAAAATTAATATTGTAGATACACCAGGACATGCTGACTTTTCATCAGAAGTTGAACGTGTAATTAAAACAGTAGATACAGTTATTCTTTTAGTAGACTCATCAGAAGGACCAATGCCTCAAACAAGATTCGTTCTTAAAAAAGCATTAGAACATAATCTAAGACCTATCTTATTTATTAATAAAATTGACAAAAAAGACGCTAGACCTGAAGAAGTAGTTAATATGACCTTCGATTTATTCTGTGAACTTAACGCCACTGATGAACAATTAGACTTCCCAATTATTTACGGAGTTGCTAGAGATGGAATTGCTAAATATTCTTTAGAAGATGATAGTACAACTATTGAACCATTATTAGAAACAATTTTAAAACAATGCAAACCATATGAAGGAAGCGTAGACGATAAATTACAATTACAAATTTCTAACCTAGGTTATGATGAATACATTGGAAGATTAGGAATAGGACGTATTACTAAAGGTGTAGTAAAATCAGGCGAAACAGTATCATTAGTTAAAAATGATGGTTCAATTACTAACTTCAAAATAACAAAATTATTTGTTAATGAAGGAATTAAAAAAGTTGAAAAACAAGAAGCATATTATGGTGATATTGTAACTATTGCTGGATGTTCTCATATTTCTATCGGAGATACAATTAATGAACTTAACTGCATTGATCCATTACCTCCAATTGAAATAGAAAAACCAACTCTATCAATGAATTTCTTAGTAAACAATGGCCCATTTGCAGGCCAAAGTGGTAAATTCTTAACAACTAGACATATTAAAGAAAGATTAGAAAGAGAATTAGAAACTAACGTTGGTTTAGAAGTAGAAGAATTACCATCATCAGATGGATTTAAAGTAAGTGGTAGAGGAGAACTACATTTATCAATTCTTTTAGAAAACATGAGAAGAGAAGGATACGAATTATGCGTATCAAAACCAGAAGTTTTATTTAAAGAAATAGATGGTAAAAAATGTGAACCATTTGAAACAGTTATCGTAAATGTTCCTAATGATTATTCAAGTACTGTAATTAATGCCTTACAAGAAAGAAAAGGTATGCTTCTTAAAATGGAAAATGAAGAAAACTATACTCATTTAGAATTTGAAGCTCCAACAAGAGGATTACTAGGTTATCGTAGTGCTTTTATAACAGATACTAAAGGAGAAGGAATTATGGTTAGATCATTTAGTGATTATAAACCTTATGCTGGACCTATTGCCTCAAGAAAAAATGGTGTATTAGTATCTATGGAAACAGGTAAGAGTTTAGGTTATTCTCTATTTAACTTACAAGAAAGAGGAACTTTAATTATTGGCCCAGCAACTGATGTATATGTTGGCATGATAGTTGGTATTAATAACAGAGATAATGATTTAAATGTTAACCCATGTAAAAATAAAGAAATGTCTAATACCAGAAGTAAATCAAGTGATGAAGCAATCAATTTAATTACACCAAAAACATTTAGTTTAGAAGAATCCCTAGAATTTATTGCTGATGATGAATACGTTGAAATAACTCCAGCAGTTATCAGATTACGTAAAAAGATATTAGATCCAAAAGAACGTTTTAGAGTAAGTAGATAATAATTAAGTAGAATTTAATTTAGATTCTACTTTTTTTATATTTAAAAAACATTTATGTTTTCCCGTAGAAAAACATATTAACAAAAATCACAGTATCTTTTCCTACAGGAAAACATAAAACTATTTATTTGCCTCAATTAACTTATCAATTTCTTCCTTCATTATATTTATTGCATCTTTAATTTGTTCCAATTCAAGATCATATTTCATACCATTATTACTATTTTGATTATTAGTGTTATTATTGCTTTGATATAACTGTAAAAACGTAGCATTAGTTTCTAATACTTGCCCTAATAACATAAACCAGTTTCCAAGCGCATTTTGTACATAACTATTAAAAGGATACGTAAGAGCATAACCTATAATTAATGCTGCTAAAGTATTAACCCTAGAAGCTGATTCCTCTTCCTTACTATTCATAATAAAGTATATGTTCGCTTGATATCAAATATTAAAAAATGGTATAATTAACAAAGAAAGAAGGAATTAAAATGGAATTAAAAGGAAGTAGAACAGAAACTAACTTATTAGCTGCTTTTGCTGGTGAAAGTCAAGCACGTAATAAATATACATTCTATGCATCACAAGCAAGAAAAGATGGCTATGAACAAATAGCATCAATATTTGAAGAAACTGCAAATAATGAAAAAGAACATGCTAAATTATGGTTTAAAGAATTAAATGGTGGAAAAGTTCCATCTACAATAGATAACTTAAAAGATGCTGCAAATGGCGAAAATTATGAATGGACTGAAATGTATAAAGACTTTGCTGCAATCGCTAGAGAAGAAGGTTTTGATAAAATAGCTGAATTATTCGAAAAAGTAGGCGAAATTGAAAAACATCACGAAGAAAGATATCTAAAATTAGTAGGAAACATTAATGATAATATGGTATTCCAAAGAGGAGAAGAAAAAGTATGGATTTGCCGTAACTGTGGACATATTACATATGGTACAAAAGCCCCTGAAGTATGCCCAGTATGCAACCATCCTCAAAGTTACATGGAATTAAAAGCTGAAAATTACTAATACAAAAAGAGATTCAAATACCGAATCTCTTTAATTTTGTCCTATATTCATTTATTCATAATAATCATTAATTAATGGACTAGATCATATAAAAATCATTTTTCCTAAAAAATATTAAATAATTGTGGTAATTTATCTAATGATGCTTTTCTATGAAAATTACCGATTTTCTACATTTTATTTTAACATACACAATTAATTTATAAAATGACAATTTCATATTTCAATAATTATTAAGGTTTTGACTTATTTGGAATCGAATACTGACTTATTCAAAGTGAGCATAGTGACTTTTTCGGAATAAAGTTCTGACTTTTTCGGAATGAAATCTTGACTTTTTCGGAATGAATGTTATAATTTTTTTAGGAAGTGATGTTAAATGTTAGATAGAGAAGCTAAAAAAACTATAAATAGGATTAATAATACATTTAGAATTTTACTTGTAACAGGTCCCAGACAAGTTGGAAAGACAACTTTGTTATTGACTTATATGCCCGAAAATATGAATTATGTAACACTTGATGATGAAGTTTTAAGAAATCAGGCTAAAAACAATCCTAAAACATTTTTAGAAGAACATAAATGGCCATTACTTATTGATGAAGCACAATATGCACCAGAATTATTCCCATATATAAAAATAATAGTTGATAAAGAAAAAAAGAGAGGAATGTATTGGCTTACTGGTTCTCAACAAATAAAACTTATGAGTAATATTCAAGAATCTCTAGCTGGACGAGTTGGCATTGTTAAATTAAACAGTTTAACTTATTCAGAAATAGTTCAAAATAATCAAAAAAAAGTTTTTGAGCCAAATAATTTATGTAAAAATGAATACATCAATGTAAATGATTTATTTGAAATTATTTTTCGTGGTGGTATGCCTGAACTTTACGATATAAAAGAAATGAGTAAAAATGATTACTTTTATTCATATGTAGAAACATATTTGAGTAAGGATGTAAAAGAGCAATTAAATATTTTGGATACATCTACATTTAAAAAATTTATGATTAGTGTCGCATCTAGAAATGGTGAACAATTAAATTATAGTAACATATCTAAGGAAATAGGAATAACTGATAAAACAGTCAAAGTTTGGTTAAATATTCTTGTAAATAGTGGAATCGTTTATTTGTTAGAACCATTTATGAATACAAAATTAAAGAGAATTACTCACATGCCTAAAATAATATTTATGGATTCAGGTTTAGCTTCATATTTATCAGGTTGGAACACTGCAAGAGATTTGCAATTGAGCGATAAGGCTGGACATTATTTAGAAACATTCATTATTTCAGAAATAATAAAATCTTATAATTCTATAGGGGAAGAACCGTTAATTTCTTATTATAGGGATAAAGAAAAAAATGAAATTGATTTAATATTTGAAAAAAATAATACAATTTATCCATTCGAAATTAAAAAAACGGGAAATCCAACTTTATCAATGATAAAAAATTTTGATAAATTAAATGATTTACATTGTAAAATTGGAAATGGTGGAATAATTTGTTGCTATGATAAATTAATGCATATAGATGATAATAATTATATTATTCCAATATCCTCTGTAATAAATATAAAAGAAGAAAATAATAACTAAATAATATTTAAATAAAAATGGTGTATACCATTTTTTATTTATAGCTATTCCAAAACAAACAAAAAAGAATAGATTTCTCTATTCTATTCCCCTTAAAATGTTTATTTATCTCTTTAATTTTGCTCAAATTTATGCGAAGGTAAAAATTCCTTACTTAACAATCCTTTAGATTGAATCCTCTTAAATAATAGTTCATTAAGAACGATATCAAATTCACCAATAAACTCATAAATAATAGGATCAAAATCTAACTTAACCTTATTAAAATCATAATATATACTATTTTCACTAAAATCACTAGCAAGACCATTTAATTCCAAATATTCATACATTTCTTTATTATTATTAATTAAATAATTATATAAATAATACTGAGCATAAACATTATCGTTATCATAATCTTCTAAAACAATACTAACCCTATTTTGATACTTAACTATTACAGCACCACCAATATATTTAAACTTATGTAATTTAAGTCCTGCCGTAGCATCAACAACCTGATTTTTATATTTTAATAAATCCTTATCACTTTGCATCTTTTTATTAACAGCTTCATCACTACTATCAGTTTGAAGTCTTTCATTATAATAATTATTATTTTCAAGTTCTTTATTATATCTTTCTCTTGCACTTATTAAACATTTTTCATAATTAGCTTTAACTAATATAAGTTCCGCATTATTACCAAAATGATTTAAAATACTCTTAAAATAATTAATAGTTTGATAACTATGTTTACTAGCAATATCATATAAAATATCAATATCCTTTATATCAAGAACCTCAACAGTTAATCCATTATCTTCTGTTAAACTTAAAATTTCATTAAGTTTTTCATTCTGATTATATTCTTTTAAATTAATATAAGGATTAATTCTTGGAAATAAGAAATCTAATGGATAAAT
This sequence comes from uncultured Bacilli bacterium, assembly GCA_947522695.1. Lineage (GTDB taxonomy): Bacteria > Bacillota_I > Bacilli_A > RF39 > UBA660 > CAG-533. Next base: position 11,092 of record CANNTX010000011.1, read on the forward strand.
TTCTCTTCTTCTTTTAAAATTAGCATCCTTAAGAACATCAATAATATTAACATTTTGATTATAATTAAAAGTAAAATTATTCTTATCCACATTACCAATTATAATTTCTGGATTAATCTTTAAAAAAGAATAACCTTTCTTTCTATAATGAGAACAAACATCTTTAATAAACTTCTTTAATAATTCCGTATTATAATAATCTATTAAAAATCCTTTAGGAGCATAAACAAACTTCGCAAAAGTACCTATTTTTTTTCTTAATACTAAAGAAGCAGCAACCAAATTATTACTATCATCTCTATATCCTATTAAATCATGAGTATAACCCATATCACTCATAACTTTTGCATATTCAATTGTTTGACAATAATTTCTTAAAGGATGATTATTAGCAAAATCACTAAATTCAGAACTATTTAATTCAACTATTCTCATTAAGAACACCTCTACCAATATATTTTATCAAATTTTTTACTAAAAGTCTTTATATTTTTTTATTTTAAATTAGTCAAAATAATTTCTTACTTTACACCTGAATTTACCAAAATAATTGCACCAACTAAATTAAAATACTATAATTAAATCAAGATATAAAGGAGATATTATGAAAATTATTGATTTAAAAGCAAGAGAAATATTAGATTCAAGAGGAAATCCTACTGTTGAAACAGATATGTTTTTAGAAGATGGATCATTCGTTAGAGCAAGTGTTCCATCAGGAGCATCTACTGGTATAAATGAAGCACTAGAATTAAGAGATAATGACAAAACAAGATATGATGGAAAAGGAGTTTTAAAAGCAGTTAACAATGTTAATGGAATAATTAGAGAAAATATTATTGGATTAGAAACAAACCAAGAAAACATTGATAAACTATTAATTAAATTAGATGGTACCAATAATAAATCAAACTTAGGAGCAAACGCAATATTAAGTGTATCACTTTGTACAATGAAAGCAATTGCTCATGAACAACATAAAGAACTATTTGAAATTTTTACTGGACCTTACACCTTACCATATCCAATGATGAACATAGTTAATGGCGGAGTTCATGCATCAAGTGGTCTTGAAATTCAAGAATTTATGATTGTACCACAACAAGATACCTTTAAAGAAAGATTAAGATGTGGAGCAGAAGTATTTCATAAACTAAAAGAATTGTTGAAAACTGATGGCTTTTCCACAGGAGTTGGTGATGAAGGTGGATTTGCCCCTAACTTAGAAAAAATAGAAGATGCCCTAGATTATATTGTAAAAGCTATTAAAGGAGCAAATTATGTTCCAGGTAAAGATGTATTTATCGCATTAGATGCAGCTGCAAGTGAATTCTATGATGGTAATATGTATACAATTAATAAACAAAAAATAACTAAAGAAGAATTAGTAAACTTTTATAAAGAATTAGTTAGAAAATACCCTATAATGAGTATTGAAGATGCTGCATCAGAAAATGATATAGAAACAATTAAAACATTAACAAAAGAACTAGGAAATAAAATAATGTTAGTTGGTGATGATTACTTTGTAACAAATATCGAATACTTAAATAAAGGTATTACCGAACATTATAACAACGCAATATTATTAAAAGCAAATCAAATAGGTACTATAACTGAAATGTTAGAAACAATTAAACTAGCTAAAAATAATAATTTTAAAACTATAATATCCCATCGTAGTGGAGAAACAGAAGATACATTTATCTCTGATTTAGCAGTTGGACTAAACTTAGGCTACATTAAAACAGGTTCTCTATCAAGAGGAGAAAGAATAGCAAAGTACAATCAATTATTAAGAATAGAAGAAAAATTAACACATAATACATGGAATATGTAAAATAATTTAAATTTTATAATAAACAATACAAAAAATTAATTGAATAAAAACAAATAATATATTAAAATATTAATATAGGACTGATAGAATATGAATAAATTTGATAAATATAAAATTCCAATTTTTATTTCGTTAAATATCTTAGTTTTAATATCATTATTTGGTATGGCTTATGCATACTTTAAAGCTACCATAAATAATGTTGAATCAGCATCAACCATAAGTATTGAGTCAGGAGAATTAACTATAAATTATCAGGGAAATACTGCTAATATTGTAGCATCTGGTATCGTACCAGGTTGGTCAGAAACTAAAAAATTTACCCTTTCCGGTAAAAACACAACCAAAACCAACGAATTTCATACTGACAATAATTTATATTATAAAATAATATTAGCAATAGATAATAACACATTTTCAGAAGGAGCTTTAACATACAGCCTAGCTAAAGATAGTACATCATCAACAAATGGTAAAATGGCTGATGAAGCATCTGGAACAATTAAACAAAGTGGTAATCAAATAATTGGTTATGGTTATTTCTCAGAAACCTCAACATTTGTAGATCATATTTATAACTTAACAATCTCATTCCCAAGTACCGAATATGAACAATCAGCAGACAATGGCAAGTCATTTGCGGCTCATATAACTATTGGTGAAGGAAAGCAAGCAAAAGCAACCACATTTGCCGAAGACTCATGGGAAACAATTGCAGAAGTAATCAAAAATGGACAGTTAGATGCCTATCCAGTAGGATCAGAAAAAGAAGTAGAAATAGAAGGAAAAAGTTATACTGTAAGAGTAGCAAATAACACAACACCTGCTGAATGTAGTGGAACTGATTTTTCCCAAACAGCTTGTGGCTTCGTAGTAGAGTTTGTGGACGTTCTAGAACTAAGACAAATGAATAGCACAAATACAAATGTAGGTGGATGGCCAGCAACAGCAATGAGAACATATGCCAATGGGGATTTTTTTAATAAATTACCAAGTGATTTACAAAATGTAATAATAGGTACAAAAGTAATATCAGGACATGGAAGTACAACAGGTGAAACAAACTTCACATCAGAAGACAAAATATATTTACTAAGTGTGCATGAAGTATGGGAAGATGGAACAAGAAATCAAGTATCAAGTAAAGATACATCCTATAACAATACTAGACAATTAGATTATTATAAAAGCCAAGGAGTAACCACAAATAGCTACTCAGGTGCTATAAAACAATACAATAGTTCGAATTCACCTTGGTGGCCTCGCGCGCCTCGTTCCAATAATAGCTTTTATTTCCTTTATGTCACTATCTCTGGCGACTGGTCCGACAATAGTGCTACTAATACCTATGGCTTCGCTCCAGCTTTCCGTATCGGATAAAATGTAAACTATATGTAAAGCAGAAGATAGAAATAAAACAAGAATAGGAATACCGGTTCCTCAGGGCCACCTCCGCGAACGATAGTGAGTATAAAAGGTGGCCCATAATATAAAAATTAAAATCCCATCTGATTGACGTAAGGAAATCAGATGGGTGCATAAATAGAATAATATAGATATAAATAAATTCATTATTGGTTTCTAAGTTTATTAAAGAAAAATTTTTACTAAACTTTTGAAATAGGAAAACCGATGTAAATTATGAGTGTGCCTTAGTTTATTGGTTGAACTAGTATTTATTCCAATTGGTGGCTTCGCGCGGCTAATTCCAATAATAACAATAATTTCCTTAATTTCAATAACTCTGGCGACTGGAACAACAATAATGCTAATAATAATAATGGCTTCGCTCCAGATTTCCTCTTTTAGTGGAACAAGTGATGGGAAGATGTTTTAATTAACTCTTTAGTGCTACTTTTGAAATAGGAAAGGATTGGTTTATCCTTGAAGTATTATATACTTCTAAATTTATCTGATGGTTATAGCATCCGGACGCTTCTTGCATGGTTTATGTTTAAATATTTTTAATAAATTACATGGATGTATATATGACTACTTATTTTTCATCTAATGTAAATATTTATCTGATGTAGTACATCAGATTTTTAGTATCCTCTCTTTTCTGCAATTTTAAATAAGTTAAAATTGCGTCAAGTAATTGCAAAAGTTTTAAAAATAAATAAACTTTGATTTAGATTCGGAAAAGTTTTTGTGAGAATAATAAAAATATAGAAAAATTTAACATAACTATAAAACATGTTAAAAAAATATTAAAAATATAACATATTTCTTGTATATTAAAAAAATAGTCCAATATTATAAATTATTTACTGAAGTTAGAGAAAATAATAATTATGAAGAATAGATTATTTATATCTTAAAAGGAATAAAAGAAACATCTAAAAAAACTATTGAATTAATAAAACTAATTCAAAATGAGATGGAATCTTATAAAGAAGAATTTATGAATAAATTACCTAAAATATACTCTGATGAATTATTAGATTCATTATTCTTTAAAGTAAATACTAGAATCAATTATATTGAAGAAAGATGTGGAGTTACGAGGCAAACTGCTGCTACATATTTAAATAGTTTGGTTGATGCTGGACTTCTAGAATTTGAAAAAGTAGGTAGAGAAGGTATTTATAAAAATACTAGATTAATTAATTTATTAATCAATTTCTAAAATATATCATACCGATAACGGCATAATAGTAATCTAAAGGGGCTGTTGGGAAATTAAATAATTAATTTCTTAACAGCCCCTATATTTTTGTAATTACCGTAATAAAATGATATTTATTAGTCAGTTGGTACCTAGAATATTATTTTTTATACTGCAACTGAAACTATAATATTAATAAATTGTTCTAGACATTTTAATGTTTCTTCGAACTCAACATCTCTAGCATAACTATATTTTCTTGAATAGCTAATCCATTTATCTTTTAGAACTTTACTTTCTTTAACAATATTCAAATTTGTTATTAGATCAGCATCAAATTCTCTTTTCTTAAAAGTCTTTTCGACAGCTCCTCTAAATTTTTCTTTATTTATTTTATCAAATTTAAACTTATATATTAAATAAATATCATAATAGTCTTTCATTCTACTACTTGTTTCAAGTTTACTCAGAATTGTTTCTATTTTTTCAGCAAGAACTGTTTCAAGATTATATGACCAAACCTTATAAACTTCATCTCCTATTAAAGATTCATATCTATAATTATCTGGCCTTGGATATATTGGATCTCCTGTTGCTAAATCAATGTGAAATTTATCTTTAATGTTTTCTAGCATGAAATTAATTGTAATTCTTAATCCACCATATTCATCTTCATCACGAATTGTTTCTGTTTTTTCAATTTTAAATTTTACATTATCCCCTACGTCAATATTGATAATTTCATTTATCATTTTAATAATATTTTCTTCAGTAAATTCTGCTTTTCTTATTGCAGTATCTATATCCATAGTGCTTCTATTATCTAATCCAAATAATTTACTTAAATAAAAACCACCTTTTAATATAAAATTATCTTTATATTTACTTTTTGATAAACGTTCAACAAATCTATCATACATATAGAATCTCATCACAGAATTAAAATCTACGTTTTTTTCTCTAGAAACATTCTTTAATTTATCTTTAACTGCTTGGACTGAATTACTCATAAAATCTACCTACCATTTCCATTACCTTTTTGTTTATTCCCATATTTTTTGAATATTCAGATAGTTTTGCCATATCTTTATCTCTACTTTGCATATATTGTTTAATTGTCTTTTTAACTTGCTCTGAATCCATTCTCCCTTTTGATCTTATGATATCGCAAATACATCTTTCTTTATCGTAAGCTCTTACTTTATTTCCATTTGGAGTTTCTATTTCTACAATTCCAAGTTCGTATATATCATCTGAAACATAGAATACATTACATTTTTCATTTACAGTATCTACATGATAACTTTGAGGTACAGTTACTGTATAATTATAAGGAAATTCCTCTGTCATACCATAAAAATATAGAGCATTCATATGTGAGAAAATAGCTTTTTTATATTTTTGTTGAAAGGAAAAATAACTATCTTCAAAAGCACTTGGCGAAAGATAAATACCTCTTGAAACTTTTTCAATATCATTATTATTTTCCATAATTGAGAGATATTGTCTACTTATATTTAATGGTTCTATCATTCTTGTAGAAATCATTCCATTATTGGTTTTCATTATTTGTTTTATAGTATCTGTAAGTATTTTTGCTTGTTCATTTGGAAATTTAATCGATAGTTCCTTAATTACATTAGACATAGTATTAATGTTTTTTAGTTCTTCTTGAATTGGTTTCATAGATTCATTAATTAAGTTGCTCATTTCTTTCATTGGTTTTGACAGTTGATCAAGTTGTTTCTTAATTTGATTCATAGGTGCTTTTATTGAATTAATAGCGTTTACATAATTTTTAAGAACATTACTATCTATTTTATAATTAATTTTCTCCTCTTTTTTCATAATAATCCCTTTTCTTCATTTGACAATTACACTGAAAATATACCACTTTTCAGTTTGCTTGTCAAATAATTAGTAGTTTCAGTTAGAATAAAATTATAGTTTAAAAGTTTTTTACAAATGACTGGTGACGTACCTAAAGCAAATTCACATGAAAGAATAATGGAATTAGTAGATCAAGAAGTATAAAAAATAGAACTTATAAGATTTCTTTTTTATTTAATGCCTAATTTATGTAAAATCGGCTAGCTATCTTTAAATACACTTGCAAATAAAATTATTAATATTTAAAATTTAAATAGAGGAGTGTATGAGATGAATGATAAAAAACACAAAATTATTCTAGCTTTATTAGTGTTATTTTTATTAATATTAATTGGATTATTAATTTATACAACAAAGAAAAATAATAATTCAAACAATACAACAACTAGCACTACAACAACCACAACCGCAAAAAAACTTGCTACGAACTTTAATATGTTTCCACTAAACGATGATAGTGATATTATACATTTAAGTGTAGGTGATTTGTATGAAGCAGATGTTGATACAGAAACCAACTTTAAAAATATAAACTTAAAAAAAGGAGATTTAAATTATTCTGCTAGTTGCAAAGAATATAGTGAAATAAATGGCTGCACACAGGTAGAATTCAATATTAATAACACATTAATAACTGTTCCAGAAGAAACAACCGATGGTGGTTTATATTTAATGGTTAAAAACAATAATATAGTCTTAGTACGTTTTGCAGGTACATGTGCATACATAGAAATTTATAGAAATTCAAAGTTAGCCTATACTGTTGACCACATTAGCACATATAATGACACATTACTAAATTATTTAAAAAGTAAAAAAGAAAACGTTTATGAGGATGATACTATAAAATATACTAGCAATAAATTATATTATTTAGTTGATACAATTGATGGTTATACCATTTTAAAAACTATTGATTTAAACAAAGAAACAATTAAAGAAGAAGAAGTTGCAAAAGTAAAGGATAACCAAAAAATCAATCTAAATTGTTATAATAATTCTAGTCGCTAAGCATAAACCAAATATTCACTTGAAAAACCCCCATATTTATGGTAAATTATTAACTGACAAGGAGAAATATATGGAAACAGCGTTATTAATTATATCAATATTACTTATCGCAATTGTCTTATTACAAAGTAATAAAGCAACAGATGCTAGTCAAATAATTACAGGTGGAAATAGTGAATTATTTTCTAATCAAAAAGAAAGAGGAGCCGAACTTCTAATTAGTCGTATCACATTCGTACTAGGAATGGCCTTCTTTGTACTATCATTTGTAATATACATGATATAATTATTAAGGGTATCTATTTGACAGGTACTCTTTTATTATTACTAAAATTATGATATATTTATAAAGAATAAATAGGAGAAACAATTATGAAAGAAGAAATAATTAAAAAATTAAAAAATAAATATGATGCTTTAAGTTTATTAGAAATTAATGATCTTTTAGGTTTAGAAAGTCCTGAAGAATTAAAAGAATTAGAGCTTGCCCTAGAAGAATTAGTTAAAGAATACGTTATTTATAAAACTAAAAAAGATAAATATATTTTATATGATAATAATCCCGGAGTTAAAGCTGGTAAAATAAGTATTAATAAAATGGGAAATGGTTTTCTTCTATTAGAAGGCGATGATTTATACATTAATTACCATAATTTAAATAACGCTGTTGATGGAGATACCGTCTTAGTTGAAGTTATACTTTATAATGGTAAAAAAGAAGGAAAAGTAATCCGCGTCTTAGAACGTGATACTAAAAATATTATTGGAACAATTATTTTCAAAAAAAATAAACCTTTCTTAGAACTAGATGAAAAAAAGAAAAAATTAACTGTTGAAATAGATCCTAATACTTTATCAGGATGTGTTGAAGGAACTAAAGTTGTTGTTAATTTAGTAAAAGAAACTAAAAAAAATTATTACATTGGTAAAATAGTTAAAGTACTAGGTCATAAAGATGATCCAGGAGTCGATATCGCATCTATTGCTTATAAATATAAAATATATGAAGAATTTTCTAAAGAAGCCATGGATATGGCTAATAACTTGCCAACTGAAGTAGAACCAAAGGATTTAGTAGGTCGTAAAGATTTAACTAATGAAATGATTTTTACAATTGATGGTGATGATACTAAAGATATTGATGATGCCATAAGTTTCAGTAAACATGATGGAATTTACACATTAGGAGTTCATATTGCTGATGTATCATACTATGTAACTAAAGATAGTCCTTTAGATAAAGATGCCTTTACAAGAGGAACAAGTTCATATTTAGCGTACTCAGTTATACCAATGCTACCTCACGTATTATCAAACGGGATATGTTCATTAAATGAAGGAGTAGTACGTCTTACTCAGTCTTGTGTAATGGATATTGATTCTAATGGTAACATTATTAAATATGATATATTCCCATCATATATTAAATCGAGTAAAAAAATGACTTATAAAAAAGTTAATGATATTTTAATGCGAGATATAGTAGATCCAGAATATGTTAAATTTGCTGATACCTTAAAAGGAATGAACGAACTAGCCCATATTCTAAGAAAACATAAAGAAAAAAGAGGCTACATCGACTTTGATTTAGATGAGCCTAAAATAATATGCGATAAAAATGGAAAGTGCATTGATGTTGTGGTTTATGATCGTGAAGATGGTGAAAAATTAATCGAAGACTTCATGATTGCTGCTAACGAAACAGTTGCAACTCATATTTATAATATGGATTTACCATTTATCTATCGTGTCCATGGCGAACCTAAAAAAGAAAAAATTGATTCATTCATTCATCTAGTTAGTTCTATGGGATACAAATTAGTTGGTAAATTTAATGATATTAAACCCATAACTATGCAAAAAATATTAAATCAATTAAAAGATGTTCCTGAAATAGATACTTTATCTAATATTTTATTAAGAAGCATGCAAAAAGCTGTTTACCAAAAAGATAATATTGGACACTTTGGCCTAGGAAGTACGTGTTATACCCACTTTACTAGTCCAATAAGAAGATATCCTGATTTAATGGTTCATCGTTTATTAAGAGAATACTTATATAATGGTAATATCAACAATCAAGTTATCAACTACTGGGAATCAAATTTAGATTATATAGCAAATAATTGTAGTTTACGTGAACAAGCAGCTGTTGAAGCAGAACGTGAAGTTGATGACATGAAAGAAGCCGAATACATGGAAAGTCATATTGGTAAAATATTTGAAGGCCAAATTAGTGGTGTAACAAGCTTTGGTATGTTTGTAGAGCTTCCAAATATGATTGAAGGATTAGTTCATACTAACACCTTAGAAGGAGATTATTTTAACTATATTCCTGAATTATTTGCCCTAGTTGGTCAAAATACTAAAAAAACCTATAGACTTGGCGATAAAGTTAGAGTAAAATGTATTGCAGCAAGCAAAGAAGCAAAAACAATTGACTTCATACTACTGGATGGTGACAAAAAGAAAAATGAAAAACAAAAAAGCGTACTTTGATTATTATATTGAAAAAGAAATAGAAGCAGGTATCGTATTAACTGGTACGGAAATAAAATCAGTTCGTAATGGCTCTGCTAACTTAAAAGATTCATATGCCAAAATTAAAAAAGATGAAATCTATATTATCAACATGTTCATAGCTAAATACGATAATGGTTCATACAATAATCAAGATGAAAGAAGAACTAGAAAACTTCTTTTACATAAAAAAGAAATTAAAAGATTAGAAGAATATTCTAATAAAGAAGGTTATACCTTAGTACCTTTAGAACTATACTTTAAAAATAATAAAGCCAAAATTAAATTAGGAGTTGCTAAAGGTAAACATAACTATGATAAAAGACAAGCAATTAAAGAAAGAGAATTATTAAGAGAAACTAAAAACATTAATAATTATTAACTAAAATTAGCTAAAAATAGTAATTGACAAACAATAAAATAAAAATTATAATGTAACTTATAAAGCAATTGATGAAGACGATAAATAATTATTTTTTAAAGAGAAATTGTATTTTGGTGTGAGCAATGAAAAAATAATATTTATAGATCACTTCTGATGCGATTTAGGGATAAGCTAAATACGTTAACTGCGTTAAAGTTTAAAGTGTATGAATACGTTCATAAAATAGGATGGTACCACGGATAGATTCGTTCCTATATTATGGACGTTTTTTATTTTGGAGGGAGATTTAAAATGAAAAACTTTAAAGAATTAGACAAAAGAAAAGTTGAAGAAGTAGAAGAAAGTATCTTACAAGATTGGAAAAAAGAAGATATTTTAAATGAAACAATTGAAAATCGTAAAAATGGTAAAACATGGGTATTCTATGATGGACCTATTTATGCTAATGCTAAACCAGGAATTCACCATGTCCTTGCTAAAACTATCAAAGATTCATTTTGTAAATATCATACAATGAAAGGTGAAAGAGTATTAAGAAAAATTGGTCTTGATACTCATGGACTTCCAATTGAAGTAAATGTTGAAAAGAAATTAGGTTTTAAAACTAAAGCCGATATTGAAGCATTTGGTGTTGAAAACTTCTGCCGTGAATGTAATAAAGCAACTGCTTTAAATATTGATGAAATAAATGCCGTTACAGATAAAATGGGACAATTTATTGATTGTAAGCACCCATATGTAACATGTTCAAATGAATACATTGAATCTGAATGGTGGATAATTAAAGAAATGGATAAAAAAGGATTATTATATCATGGAAATAAAGTTTTATGGTATTGTCCTAGATGTGGAACAGAATTATCTCAAAATGAAGTATCACAAGGCTATGAAGAAACAAGTGTAAACACAGTAATTGTCCCTTTAAAAAGAGTTGATACCGATGAATATTTCCTAGCATGGACAACAACGCCATGGACTTTACTAGCAAACGTTGCAATCTGTGTTAATCCAAATTTAACATATGTAAAAGTTTTATCTCAAGGATATAAATTTATTCTAGCTGAATCACTAGCAAATAAGGTATTAGGTGATGATTATGAAGTTTTAGAAACATATAAAGGTTCCGATTTAGTAGGCATCAAATATGAACAATTAATGCCATTCGTTAAAGTAGAAGGCAAATGTCATGAAGTAATTGCTGATGATTATGTAACAGCTGAAGATGGTACTGGTGTTGTTCATATAGCGCCAGCCTATGGTGAAGATGATAACCGTGTTTGTCGTGAAAATGGTATTGGTTTTGTAAATCCGGTTGGTTTAGACGGATGTTATACTACTGGTCCTTGGAAAGGAACACTAGTAACTGATCCAAATCTAGAAATTGAAATAATTAAATGGTTAAAAGAAAATGATAAATTATTTAAAAAGATTAAAATAACTCATGACTATCCTCATTGTTGGAGATGTCATTCACCACTTATTTGTTATCCAAAACCTGCTTGGTATATTAAAACAACAGCTTATAAAGATAAAATTATTGAAGAAAATAAAAAGATTAATTGGTATCCTGACTATGTTGGAACAAAACGTTTTGCAAACTGGCTTGAAAATATGATTGACTGGGGAATTTCAAGAAATAGATATTGGGGTTGTCCACTTCCAGTATGGACTTGTTCTTGTGGTCATAAACACGTTATTGGCTCATTAGATGAACTACAAAGCTTAGTAATAGAAGATGTAGATGTAAGAAAAATCGAATTACATCGTCCTTACGTTGATGATTTACATATTAAATGTCCTGAGTGTGGTAAAACAATGGAAAGAGTTAAAGATGTATTAGACGTTTGGTTTGATTCAGGATCTATGCCATATGCGCAGTTCCACTATCCATTTGAAAACAAAGAATTATTTGAAAATCAATTTCCAGCAGATTTTATCGCTGAAGGACTTGACCAAACTCGTGGATGGTTCTATGTATTACTTGTAATCTCAACAATTATTTCTGGTAAATCAAGCTTTAAAAATGTAGTTGTAAACGATATGGTACTTGATGGATTTGGTAAAAAAATGAGTAAATCAACCGGAAACGTAGTTGATCCAATTAAAGAACTTTCTGAATATGGAGCTGATATTGTAAGATGGTATATGTTATCTGCATCACCAGTATGGACTCCTTTAAAATATGATTCAAAAGGTTGTAAAGAAGTACATTCTAAATTCTTTAATCCATTTAAAAACACTTATACATTCTTCCAAACATATGCAAATATTGACGGAATTGATACTGATACATGCTTTGTTGATTATAAAGATCGTGAAGAAATAGATAAATGGCTATTATCAAAATATAATAAACTAGTTAAAAACGTTACAGATGCATATGAAGCTTATGATTTAAATCAAGTAGTTAAACAAGTTACCTCATTTGTATCAGATGATTTATCAAATTGGTATATAAGAAGAAATAGAAATAGATTCTGGAGTAGTGAATTAGATAACTCTAAAAAAGCTGTATACATTACCACTTACGAAGTACTAACTGGTTTATGTAAATTATGTGCTCCAATTATTCCTTATGTAACTGAAGAAATATATAGAAACCTAACAGGCGAAAAATCTGTTCATTTAAGTGATTTCCCTAAATACGATGAATCATTAATTAATGAAGAAATAGAAGTTAAAATGGATTTAGTTAGAGACCTAATCTCAACCGGAAGATTCGTTCGTGAAGAAACAAAAATAAAAGTACGTCAACCAATAAGCGAAGCCTTAATTGATGGAAAGTACGAAAATATATTAGGAGATTTAGTAAGTTTAATTAATGAAGAACTAAATGTTAAAAAAGTCACATTTGTTGATGACCTATCTAAATATATGAATTTTACAATTAAACCTAACTTTAAAGTATGTGGCTCAATGTTTGGCCCAAAAATGGGATTATATAGTGAAGCATTAAAAAATCTAAGTATTGAAGATGAAGAAGCCTTACTTAAAGAAGAGACTATCACAATAGATTTTGATGGCGAAAGACTTGATATAACTCCTGACATGGTAGATGTAAGAATAGAAGCCAAAGAAGGATTTAATGTCGGTATGGAAAATAATAAATTTATTATCTTAAATACTGAATTAACTCGTGAACTTTTACTTGAAGGACTTGCTCGTGAATTTGTATCTAAAGTACAAAATCTAAGAAAAACAAGTGGTTTAAATATTGAAGATAGAATTAAACTTTACTATCATGGAGATAATGAAGTTAATGATGCCTTAACAATGTTTAAAGATTATGTTAAAGAAGAAACATTAGCAACAACCTATGAAGAAAAAGAAGTAGGCGAGGCAATCGAAATTAATGGACATAACGTAACTATTTTAATAGAAAAGAGTGAATAATTCTTTTCTATTTTCTTTTTCGACAAATTATTCTTAATTTATATTATATTCTATAAGTGTGATAGGAAAGGAAATAGAATTATGATTGGAAAAGTAAAATGGTTTAATAATAACCTAGGATATGGATTTATTGAATGTAAAGGATTAAGTGATATATTTATTCACTATTCTAATATTCAAATGAAAGGTTATAAAACATTAAAAGAAGGTGATACTGTAAATTTTAAACTTATTGAAACTTCTAAGGGATTACAAGCAGAAAATGTAAGTTTAATAGCGTTAACTGTAAATGCATAAAATACTATAATTTAGCACTTAACCAAAAAAAGTGCTTTTTTAATTTAATATTCACTTTACACTAACACATCTATCAAAAAATAGTCATTTAAATACATTTATGTTAAAATGTTAATGAGGTGACAATATGTCTTTATCTAATATTAATAAAAAAATCACAATAGAATTTTTACAACAACCTGAAAACCTTTACTTTGAAAGAAAATCTGCAAAAACAGATTTGAAAACCGTTGCTAATGAGGTTATGGCACTAGCTAATGCTCAAGGCGGAATAGTGGCACTTGGTATTGCAGATAATGGAAACATAGAAGGATTTAAAAAATATGGAATAGATAAATTAAATGAAGCACAGAAAATAGTTTCAGCATACTTAAAGCCAACACCAATTTGCAATTGTGAAATAATAAATATGAATAATTCTAAAGGTGAAGTTGATACTATAATTTTATATCATGTAGAACCATCTATGAATAGAGTAATTAGAAATGTTAAGGATGAGGTTTTTTGCAGACAAGGAGATTCCTCTATTAAACTAACATATGATCAAATAAAAAGTTTAGAATACGATAGAAATGAAACTAATTTCGAAAATCAAATTGTTTGGGATTCTAGTATGGATGATATCGATACAGAAGTAGTTGGCATTTTTAAGAAAAAAATTGATACAGATGCTGATGATATTTCAGTATTAAAAGCAAGAGGTTATATTAGAGAAATTAAGGGCGAATTAAAATTTACTAATGCAGGTATGCTTTTATTTGGCAAAAATCCATCAATATATTTTCCTTGCTCTCGTTTAAGAGTAATTAAATTTGAAGGTAATGATTTCCAAATAGGAACTTCAATGAATGTAATAAAAGAAAAGACTTTTGATAAAAATTTATATAAAATTTTAAACGAAGCTAAGGATTTTATTAATTCCCAATTAAGAGAATTTAGTTATTTAAATTCAAATGGTGTTTTTGAAAAACATCCTGAATATCCTGAATTTGCATGGTATGAAGGAATCGTAAATGCCGTAACTCATAGAGATTATTCTAATAGTGGAGAGCAAATAATAGTTAAAATATATAATAATAGAATGGAAATATCTTCTCCTGGCAAACTTGGTGGTTTTGTGACATTAGATACAATGAAAGTTAAAAGATATTCAAGAAATCCGCAGATAGCAAGAGCATTAGTTGAATTTGGCATTGTAAGAGAATTAAATGAAGGTGTAAAAAGAATTTATAAGGAAATGCATGACTACAACTTGAATGATCCAGATTATTCTGAACCAGATCGTAATTCTGTATTGCTTGTTTTAGATAATGATATAGAAAATAGATCTAATGTAAACAATGCTTCATCAAATGAAACAGTAAAAAATATTTGGAATCTATTAACGTATCCTGAACAAAAAGCTATCGAATTCATTATTAATAACAATGGTGCAACAAGAGAAGAAATTGGTAATATAATAGGCAGAAGTAAAACTACTACTGTAGCATTGTTAAACAGATTAATAGAAAAAGAATTAATAATATGGACTGGTACTACCAAGAATGATGCTTATGGAAAATATGTCATAAAACAATAATTTGGCTGAACAGCTCCGAACAGAACTGAACAGCTCCGAACAGGACTGAACACCTTTTAAAGAAGTTATTAATTTTTTCAAAAAAATAAAAAAAACAAGGCAAAACGTAAATAAGTAACTTAATTCATGAATCAAAAGATATTAATGTTTAAAAGATGCACATGTAGTGCAGTTACAATTGATAGTGGATACAAATACTTAAAAAATTGAAAATATAAGTGATCATGAAAAATTATCTAAATATGGTAATTTCTATAGAAAGTGATAAAAATGAGATACGATTTTAACAATTGGAACGTTGAACTAATACAAGAACCAAATAAATTATTAAAAAAATTAACTGAATTTAACTTAAAAGATAAAAGAATAAATAATTCTTAAAATTAGTTTTCATTAAAATTATGATAATAAAAAAGTATATATGTTTGTACATTTGTATTAAATTCTATGATATAATATACGTAGGGAGAGTGATAAATAATATGGAAATTAATATTAGAGGAGATAAGTTAAAAGTAACCGATGCCATCAGAAATCATATTACTGAAAAAATAGGTAAACTTGATAAATACTTTGGTGAAGACGCACACATAAGATGTAGTGTTGTTATCAAAGTAAAAGATAAAGACCAAATTATCGAAGTAACTATTCCGACTGACAAATTTACATTAAGAGCAGAAGAAAAACATGCTGATCTATATGCTGCAACTGATTTAGTTGTTGATAAATTAGAAGGTCAAATAAGAAAACATAAAGCAAAATTAAAAAAATATAAAACATTTGCCCCAGTTATTAATGATACAACTGACATAGTTGATGAACCAGAAGAAAAGATTGTAAAAAGAAAAATTTTAGAAATTAAACCAATGGACGAAGAAGAAGCTATTTTACAAATGGAACTAATTGATCATGACTTCTTTGTATTTAACAATGTTAATGAAGGATGTATCTCTGTTTTATATAAAAGAAAAGATGGTGCTTACGGAATAATTGATACAAAATAAAAATGTAGAATTTAACCTCTACATTTTTTATTATAATTTATTTTTTTTTAACTAACACTTTATTTGTAGTATTATTTCTATCTTCAGGTATATCGTATTTTTTGATTAAATTTACTTTATCATTATTAATATAAAATAATGAGTAATTACTTCTGTCTCTAACTAATTGTTCATAATCTTCGACTTCGACAATGTAATATCCTAATTTTTCAACAGACATACCATATTTTCTAGCTGTACTACTATATTCATCCTCAATTAATAAAGCTTCATCTTTAAGTTTATTTAATTCTTCTAATATACATTCATTATTCATATTTTTAGATTCTATTTGATTATTTAATCTATTCATTATTCTTTTAATATCGTTAAGATCATATACTCTTAATAAAATAGCTAAAACATCCAATAATGCTCCAAGCACAGCTCCACCAATTGTAAATGGAATAATATATTTAGTACTAATTCTACTGTCAGATTTATCTTGATATGTTTCTATAACTAGTGTACTTTTATCAGTTGTATTTTCTCCGATCTTTAGTGTATCAGTAGCTTCAGTATATTGATATTTGAATTTAATATTACTATCAACTTTACCATTTGTATCATGAATACCTTCTTGAGAATCTCCTGTAGTAGCAATAAAAGGAGTATTAGAAGAACTAACATAATCATATGCTTTAACATTTCTAACGTATCCTTCACCAACTGGATTTTTTCTCCAAGGATCACAAACCAATACAGTAGCAGCATAAGTAGTTACCTTATCATCATATTCATAACTTATATCACCAATCACATTACCAGTGTTTAAATCAACAGTTCTTGTAATTGTTTTATATTCAGTAATTTTATCAGATTTAGCTTTACCAATTAAACAACCAGCACTAATTGTTATAACTGGAACAAGTACAATTGAACAAGCTTTAGAAATAAGCAAAGCCTTATTAACTCTTAAATTTTTAATTAATCCTTTATTATTTTTAAGTTCTTCTTCTAGAGCATTTCTTTTTGAAATTAATCTATTATTTTTCTTATTAATTTCAAGAATAGCATCTCTTTTTCTTTCTTGATATTCTGAATTAGTTTCACCTACTGTTTTAAGAGCTACTTTTTTTATAACATCTAATGTTAAATAATCATATCCTAACCCTTCAGTGTTAATTCCTTTTAATTCTTCATCAATAATATCTTCCTGCGATAGTTTGTTTAAATCTTTAGCTAATAATCTAGCAATATTCTCTTTAATACTGCTATTATTTAATTTCATAATATAATTAAAAACATCATTTCTTTCAAATATCTCTTCATATAATATTACATTATAAATAGCCTGATAAGCGTTATTAACTAATCCTTTTTCTTGATCATTAAGATTGTTTCTTAAATTATTTATGGCAGTAACCAATTTTAAAGTTTGTTCGATTACTTCATTAATATTATCACTGTTAATATTTCTAATTTGAATACTAATTTTAGATGTTAATAAATATATCTCATATAAAGGCATTAAATTATTTTCAATTTTCTCCTGTAATTCATACAATCTTTTTATATAACTATCATATATAAGACTTTCATAATCAAGTTGCATACCTTCATATAACATCTTATTAGAAAAACTAGAATCATTACTAGCATCATCAATAATTTTATCTAATTCTTTTTTATATTCACTAATATCAAATATTTTATTAATTTTATTAAAAATTCCTTCTAAATTTTTAACCATTGCATCATATTTTTGATAACCTCTAGTTAAATCAATATCATTAAATTTATTCATCGTTATTCCCCCTAACAAATGTGTAACTATTTTAGCATAAAATGACAAAAAAGTCAAATCACTTGTTCGTGTTGATAGTGTTTACAAAGTCGGGGAAATATGCAATTTTACGTATAGTCGTAAATTATTGTATAAAAAAAGTGGTTAAACCTTAAAATTTTACTTTATAATTAAGTTGTAACAATAAATTAGAAAGTAGGTTAACCACATGAATATTATACCAATTTTTTATGATTTTACAAATATTTTTAACGAA
>CANNTX010000012.1 GCA_947522695.1 uncultured Bacilli bacterium
GAGGATGATAAAATGAAGGATAAAAAGTTGTATGTTGGAATAGGAATAGTAGCTGTTTTAGTTGTAGGTATTCTAATCTATTTTTTAAATAATAAGAATTCAGGAGATATAAAACTAAATACAAGCAGTGAATTAAAATCAATGATTGATAAAGTTTATAAATTATCTAATGCTGATTTACCTGATTTAAGAACTCAAAAAATTAGTTTGAATGATAAAGATGTTTTAAAATCATATACAGGATTATCAAATAATGATGATGTAGAAGCAATAGTAGCATCTGAACCGGTAATGTCAAGTCAGGCTTATTCATTTGTAGCGGTTAAATTTAAAAATGGTGTAAATATTGAGAAAGTTAAAGAAGAAATGTATAACAATATTGATATGAATAAATGGATATGCGTTTCTGCTGATGTTCTTTATTTAACTAATTATGGCAATACAGTTATCTATGTTATGAGTGAAGAAGATTGGGCTAAACCAGTTTATGATGCATTCAAGAAGTATGTAAATAATAGTAATGGAAAAGAACTAATAAAAAACAATTCATTAGATTTTGAAGAATTACCAGAAGTACAATAAATTAAAGTTAACTCCTTATATAAGGAGTTTTATTTGAAAGGAATTTGATATGGTATTTACTAGTATTAGTTTTATTTATTATTTTTTACCTTTATTATTAATATGTTATTTTGTTGTTCCTAAAAAATTTAGAAATATAATTTTGTTAATGTTTTCTGTTTTATTTTATTTTTATGGAGAGCCTAAGTATATATTATTGATGTTAATAGAGGTATTGATATCTTATGTAGTAGGATTATTAATAGATAAGTATAAATGCAAGAATATTTTAATTATTGGAATATTTATTCATGTATTATTATTTGGAATATTTAAATATTTTAATTTTGTAATTATTAATGTTAATAATTTATTTCATAGTAATTTGAATTTACTAAATGTTGTTTTACCGATTGGTATATCTTTTTATACATTTCAAATTATTAGTTATGAAATAGATGTTTATAATAAAAAGGTTAATGTTCAAAGTAATATTTTAAAGTATTTTTTATATGTATTTTTGTTTCCACAATTAATAGCTGGTCCAATAGTTAGATATCAAGATGTAAATAATGAAATTGATAATAGAAATGTTACTTTTGAGATGTTTGCAAGTGGAGTAAGACGTTTTATTATAGGTTTAAGTAAAAAAGTAATTATTGCTAATAATTTGGGAGAATTATGTAATATATATTTAAATTTAGGTGATAAATCCGTATTATTTACTTGGACATTTGCAATTAGTTATATGCTACAAATTTATTTTGATTTTTCTGGTTATTCTGATATAGCAATTGGACTAGGTAAAATGCTAGGATTTAATTTTCCCGAAAACTTCAATTATCCATATATGGCAAAATCAATTACTGATTTTTGGAGAAGATGGCATATGACATTAAGTTCATGGTTTAGAGATTATGTTTATATTCCTCTGGGTGGTAATAAGAAAGGTGTATTAAAGCAAGTTAGAAATATCTTGATTGTTTGGTCGTTAACAGGATTATGGCATGGTGCTAGTTGGAATTTTATTGTTTGGGGATTATATTTTGGAATATTGTTAATTTTAGAAAAGTTTGTATTAAAGAAATATTTAAGTGATGCTCCTAAATTTATTAAAGGCATTTATACTTTGTTTTTAGTTATGATTAGTTTTGTTATCTTTCAAGGGGATAATTTAAGTAATGATTTTAATATTATAAAGGGATTGTTTGGATTAAATAGAGAATCTTTTGTTAATAATGTAACTTTATATTATTTAAAAGGATATGTTTTATTTATTGTGTTTGGTGTAATTGGTTCTACTAATTATGTTAAAAATTTAGTTATTAAAATAAGTAATGGTAAAGGTAAAAAAATAATTAATATATTGGAGCCTATTTATTTACTAATATTATTAATAATTGTTACTATGTATTTAATAGATAGTTCTTATAATCCATTTTTATATTTTAGATTTTAAGGGGAATATATATGAGTGATAAAGTTAAAAATATAATTATTTCAATTTTATTTGGTGGTATTCTAGTAATAGTTTTAATTGTTAATATATTTTCTAAAGATAAAGATATATCAGTTAGTGAGAGAAGAAGATTAGCAAGTTTTCCGGAGTTTTCTGTTAATAATATATTTAATGGAACATTTTTTAGTAATTTTGATAAATACGCAGTTGATCAATTTGTGATGAGAGATTATATAAGAGAAAATAAAGTTAGGTTAGATTTAGCTATAAAAAATAATTATCATGATGTTTATGTTTATAATGATTATTTAATTAAGCAAGAATATCCTTTAAATGTAAGTTCTTTAAAGAATTTAACTGATAGAATTAACACTATAAGTAATAAGTATTTAAATAATTCTAAAATATATTATAGTGTTGTTCCTGATAAAAATTATTTTGTTAATAATGGTAATTTAAGAATGGATTATGATTTATTAATAAGTAAGATGAATAGTGAATTAAGTAGTTTTAATTATATAGATATTATGAATAGTTTAACTTTAGAAGATTATTATTATAGTGATAGTCATTTTAAACAGGAAAATATTGTTAAAGTAGCAAATGTGATTTTAGATAAAATGGGTAATAGTTATTATAAAGATATAAAATATAATATACAAAATGTTGGTGCTTTTAAGGGTGTTTATTCTTATCAAGTTCCAGTTAAAGTAAAAGAAGATAGTATTAATATTTTAACTAATGAATATATAGATAATGCGATTGTATATGATAATTTAAATAAAATAGATATAAATGTTTATGATAAAAGTAAGATTAATTCTTGGGATTTATATGATATATACTTAGGTGGAGCAAAGGGATTGCTTACAATTTATAATAATTTGGCAAGTAGTGATGATGAAATAATTGTATTTAGAGATTCTTATGGTAGTTCTTTAGTACCATTATTAATTAGTTCTTATAAAAAGATAATTGTTATTGATACTAGGTATATTTCTTCAAATATTTTAGATAATTATGTTGAATTTAAGGGACAAGATGTTTTGTTTTTGTATAGTGTTAGTACGATTAACAATAGTTTTACTGTTAAGTAATATAATTTAATAGGGAGGAATATAAGTGATTTTAATTGGTATTGTTTCAAGAATGTATAATAATTTAGATGGTCAAGATATATGTCAAGTACATGAACAAATTAGAAGAGCACTAGCTAGATATGATGATGTTTGTTTAGTAAGTGTTTTACCAACAGAAGATTATAATTATAATGAAACTAATCAAGGAATGGATAAGGTTAATGATGATAAATTATCTTATATTTTAGATAAATGCGATGGGGTTATTTTACCGGGAGGAAGTTATTATTATAATTTTGATGAATATATAATTAAGTATGCAATAGATAATGATAAACCTTTACTTGGAATATGTTTGGGATTTCAAGCAATTTGTAGTTGTTTAGCTAAAAATAGAGATAAGTTTGCAATGGAGAAGAGAGTAAATTATAGTAATCATTATAAGAATCCGAATGAGTATGCACATAATGTTTATATTGATAAAGATAGTTTACTTTATAAGATAATTGGAACTGATGTTATGCTTGTAAATAGTGTTCATCATGATATTGTTGATTTTGAACTTAATGATATGGTAAAAATAAATGCGATTAGTGACGATGATATAATTGAAGGAATAGAGGTTAAAGATAAGAAGTTTATTATGGGATTACAATGGCATCCAGAATATATAATGGATGATAATTCTTGTAAAATTTTTAATTATTTTATAAAAATGTGTAAATAAAAAAAGTAAATTCCACTCTTTTGGGTAATAAATATATATAGAAGGGAGGAATTTTTTAATGATTAAATTTTTTAGTGATTTAAGTGAATATCTTAGAGTGATTAAGATAAAATTATTAGTGTTTGTTTTATTTGATTAAAAAAGGTGCTATTAATAAGCACCCTAATCTATGAAAAGATCATTTATTAAATTATTAATGTTATTTTTTCTTTTTTTCATTTCATCCTTATTTAAAGTGATGGTATAAATATCATTTTCTTTAGCGTTAGGAATTAATTCTTTGGGTAAGTTAATTATTTTACCATTTTCTAACTCAACTATTAAATAATTATCTTCTATTCGATCGATTGTTATTGTCATATTATTTCTCACTTTCTATTTTAATGTTTGTTCCATCTGATGAAGCTCTAATAGTTCCATTTATGCTTGTTAAGTATATTTTAGTTCCACTGTTTTCCCAGTTTTTGATTGTTTCTTCTTTGGGCAAATTGTATTTGTTGTTTAAACCAACGGAAATGATTCCATATTTAGCGTTTACTTTCTTGATAAAATCGATGTTTGATGATGTGTTAGAACCATGGTGACCTATTTTAATTACATCGGCGGAAACATTTTCTTTAATTTCATTTTCACTTAGTTTTTCGGCATCTCCCATAAATAAGAATTTAGTAGTTCCATAAGTTATTTTAGTTACTACTGAATAATTATTAAGTTCAGTGTATGTCTCACTATTAGGAGCTAAAATGTTTATTTTTAATGTGTCGGTATCAATTATTGAGGTACCTGCTTTAGCAGTGTTAATTTTTAAATTTTTATCTTTGATTGCCATTAGAAGACTTTCATATGTTTTGGTTGTTGATACGACTTTAGGCATATAAATTTTTCCTATTCCAAAAGTATTAATAATGTCTTTTAATCCACCGATATGATCTGTATGGGGATGGGTTCCAATAACATAATCTATTTTTTGATAATTTAAATTTTTTATATAATTTATTATGTTTTCACTTTGATAAGATTCTGCTGCATCAATTAACATTGTTTCATTATTAGGTAGTTCAATAAATATTGAATCTCCTTGACCAACATCTAAGTAGTGAACTTTTAATAAATCATTATTCGTATTTATGTTGTTATTTTGATTTTGATTATTATTTTGATTAAATAAATTTTTAATTTTATCTTGATTATTAATGATAAAAAATGCAAGAAGTATGATTAATATTTTGAAAAAGTTTCTTTTGATATTTTTTTTAAGTTTTTTATGTTTTGTCATATCTTATTCACCTATAATAAATATACATTAAAATAAATGTTTTGTTAAGTTATTCTTTACATTCTTAAATCTTACTTAAAATAATTTTGACTTTGTAAATTGGTTAAAGTAGAATCTATTAAAATTAGCTAAAATATATTATAATTTTGATAGGTGGTTTTATATGATTTACTTAAAGAGTTTTAAATTATTAGATGGGGATAGAGAATCAGCAATTCCGACTTTTATAGAAAGAAGAAATATATTTAATAATTATTATCCTTTACATTTATTTTCTTCTAAACAATTTGAAGATATAGAATTTGATAATATAACAATATTTTATGGTGGAAATGGTTCTGGTAAATCTACATTAATTAATATGATATCACAAAAACTTAATGCAAAAACTTTAAATGAAATAAATAAAGGATCCTATTTTGATGAATATGTTAAACTTTGTAAGTATGAAATGGCTTATGATGAGCCTTTAGAAATCAAACTTGTAACTAGTGATGATGTATTTGATTATTTGTTAGATATTAGATCAATTAACTCAAATGTAAATCGTAAAAAAGAAGCATTATCTAAAGAATATTTAGATTATAAATTTGGTAGAGATGCTTCAATTAATGATTATGAAGAAATTAGAAATATATATGACGCTAAGAAAAAAACGATGTCTAAATTTGTTAGAGAAAGACTTGCAAATAATAATATTATTGAAAACTCAAATGGAGAGTCGGCTCTTATGTTTTGGGAAAAAGAAATTGATGAAGATAGTATTTATATTTTAGATGAACCGGAAAATAGTTTATCAGCTGAGAACCAACTAAAGTTAAAGAAATTTATTGAAGATTCAGTTAGATTTTATAACTGTCAATTTATTATTTCGACACATTCACCATTTTTATTAAATTTGTATGATGCAAAGATATATAATTTAGATGATATTCCTGTTAGAACTAGAAAATGGACAGAATTACCTAATGTATTAGTTTATTATAATTTTTTTAAGGAACATGATGATGAATTTAGGGAATAGAAAGGGATAGTATGGAAATAAATGATGTAGATATTAATATTTTACAGACTAGACTAAATGAAAACGCTAATAAATATTTGAATATAATTTTTAATGAATATGGACAATATTTTAGTGAAGATTCAGTTAAAATTTTTGAACAATTAAAAGATTCTAATATTGTAAAAGTTGATAAAAATTTTAATGAATATTTTCAATATCAAAGAAATGAAATTTTAAGTGATAGTTCTTTAAGTAATGATGAAAAAGCAGAAAAATTGCATGAAATGTCTACTTGTTTAGCACATGGTGCTAGAGTTTATAATGATAATATGATTCATGTTTATCCTATGTATTTATTAGAAAGTAGTCAGAGTAAATCTAGTGAAGATATTTTTAATAGTTGTGATTCGATATTAGTTCATGAAATTTTACATTATTTTATTAGACCTAATTATGAAAAAACCGATAAAAGAGGTGGTTTTTTGACTGAGGGGTTAGTTGATATGTGTGCAAGAGATATTGGGCGAAAATATGGAATTCATGCTAGTGATTATTCTTCAAATTATACTGATAATGTTTTATTTGTAAGAGATGCTCTTGAAAATGTTGTCATACCTGATGAAAGAACAAAAATAGTTTTTAATGATGATGTGAATACTTTTTTTGAAAAGACAACAACTGATAGTTTTGACAGTGAAAAAGAAGCGACTAAAATTGTTGATTTTCAACAAGAAAAGGATCCAACTAAAAAACAAGAACTAATGCCACAATATAGGAAAAGAATGCTTTTACTCACTTCATTGTTTTCTGATTATCCGGCAAGACCAGACAGTATTTTAAATACTTTAATGAATAAATCAGCAAACTGTAAATCTAGTGAAGAAGCTTTTTTACAAGCAAATCAATTCTCCTTGAATGTTAGAATGGATTTAGATGGTTTAACACAAGAACAAAAGAATGAAGTAATTAATAGAGGAATTTTATCACCATTAGATAGTGCATATAGTAATTATAAAAAGGAAATTAATAATTTAAATTCGAGAGATGGCTTAACTAATCAAAATGTTAAGGTAAAAAAATTAGAAATGAAACCAGAAGCAAATCATTCTTCAGGATTTGTTAATACTTTTATTTTGATAATTTTTGTTATATTAATGATAGTAGTTGTATTTAGTTTTGTATATTATTTTGTAATGTGATAAATTGATGGTGAGGTAATTTATGGAAAAATTAACGATTGAAAAACAATTAAAAAAATATCCTTATTTACAAAGAATGTCTGATTGTACATTGTTTACTACCAAAGATGAGATAGATTCTATTAAGGATAGTAAAACTATAATGGTTGATGATATAGAAGTTCATATAGAATTTTTAAAAAGAATATTAGATGACGATAATTATTTTGAGTATGCATGTCGTTATTTTTATGATGCTACTGATAAATTTATAGTAGCTTCTATAATTAATGGTGATTTAGGTGTAAATATTAGATATGATAAAACAACTATTATTAATGGAATTAAAGAATTAATAAATACAAATCAAATTAGTTTAAATACTGAAGAGAAAGAGAGATTTGAAAAATTAAGAAGTTATATTTCGTATGATAAGTTTTTAGAAAAATATAAAAATTATGAATATAAAGTATTGATTGATGGTGTTAATTATTCAATTCCGTTTGAAAATATGATGAATTTAATGAGATTAAATGATGATAAATTTAATGAAATATGTCATGATGATAATATAAAAGATATTAACGGTGTACCTAAAGAATATTTGATTTATGCAACTTGTAAATTTTTAAGAGAAAATAATATTATTGATAATTATGAGTTACCAGATAATTATGTTAAGAGACATAATAGTTTATATTCGATGCAAGTAATTGATTTAGAAGCAATAAATAAATATGTGGTTACAACTGATGTTAAATATAAAGAAATTAAAATTGATAGTGATTTAGAAAAAGTAATTATGGATGGTTTTCCTTATGATGCAAGTGAACTGGAAATGGCAATTTATATTTATATTAAAATGTGTAAGGTGTTAACTTATGATGAAGAGTATTATGCTGTTAATCAAATGGGAGTTGCAACAGAAAAACATAAAAGTACAAGTCATATTGCTTCAATAACTCCACAAAATAACCAAGTTGTTTGTTTTGAATTTAATATTATATATGCTAAGTTTTTAAATATGTTAGGAATTAATTTTGCAAGTAATTATAAATGTTCTGTTGGAGAAGCTTATGGTGATGGACATGCTAATTTAGACTTTAGGTGTGGGAAGTTTTTGGTAAATGCTGACTCGGTTACGTCAATACTTCAAGGAGATATTGCGAATGCTAAAATAAATCAACCTTTAGTAGGAATTAATTGTTTAAATAAAAATTTAAAAACTATGACTGAATTTGTAAATGCATATCAAAAAATGTATATGTTAGTTGCAAGTCAGGAAAAAAATAATGTTAGCGATGATATTTTAAAAAAAGAAAGCTTAGACGAATTATTAGAAGAATATGTACATAAAACAGATAATTTGAAAAATATATCATTAGATGAAAGATTATCTATATTAATTGATAAGGTTAATAAAAAGGGGATGGTGGGAATTGATGCGTTATCGTATGCTTTACATTTAAGAAAAATATTATTTAATGAAGAAGAAAGAAAAAATAATGTAAAGATTATAATTATTAGGAATAATGATCCATTTGATAAAGATAAAGTTGCCATGCCTAGTGTAATAGTTGCTTTGAATAAAGAAGGATTTAAAAATAATCCTGATATAACAGTTTACTTTTACTACAATCCGAATAAGGAGTTAGTTGCAGTAACAAGTGAAGAATTACAATCTAAGTTTGATGAAGGAACATTTGAATATGTTGCTAATGATGATCCAAAAATTCCAGGAATTAGAGGGAGATAGTTATAATGATTGATGTATTAAAGGTAAGAGTTAATAAGTTAATAGAAGAAAATAAAGATAATAAAGAGATACTTGAAAAGTATAAGCTTATTAAGGAAATATTAAATAAAGATGATTGTTTTTTAAATATGAGTATAGAGTATGCATATGCAATATTAAGAGATTTAGGTGTGTCCGAAGAAAAACTTAAAGATGTTTATTTAGAGTTGATATAGTTGGATATATAATAATATAATATTAGTCGAATGGAGGAAATACTATGAAAGTTGTAGGAACAATGTTTTTTGAAGATGATAAGTTGTTAATAGATAAGCCAAGAAAAAGACCTACATATCAAATGATTGGTGGAAAAGTCGAAGAAGGAGAAACACCATTAGAAGCAGCAATAAGGGAGTGTCATGAAGAATTAGGTGGTATGGCAGTTTTTGATGAATCATTATTTGAACTAATTATGGAATTTGATGAAATTGCGACAAGTGATGGAGTTACACCAATTCATTTTTTTGTATTTAAATATAATGGAAAGTTATTTGGTGATTTAAGCACATCTTTGGAAATTGAAAAATTCAAGTGGTATTCTAGTGAAGATGGAACTGAGATTCTTTCTAATACTTTAAAGCATGAGGTAGTACCATATTGTTTAAAAAATAAATTAATTAAATAAGACTAATGTTTTAAGTTTTTTCTTTACAAAAATATAACACTTGTTATAAAATGAAATTAGATATATAACACATGTTATAAATTAGGAGGTTATACGCCAGTGAGTAGAAAAATAAATAAAGATGATATAATTCGAGTGTGTTTGGATATAGTTAGAAAAGATGGAATAAATGGGATTAATGCCAGAAAAGTTGCTAATGAACTTAATTGTTCAACACAACCAATATTTTATTTATATAAAAATATGGATGAAATAAAAAATGATTTATATAAAGAAATTTCTAATGTTTATTTTAATTATATTTTAAATGATAGTAATACTTATAAAGATACTGGTCTTAAGTATATTAAATTTGCTAAAGATGAACCTAATTTTTTTAAGATTTTATTTAATAGTGATAATGATGGTATAAGTTATGTAGACTATAATAAATCGATTGATAAGGTTTATGAAATTATTTCTATGCAAACCGGATTAAGTATTGAAAACGTGAAGAAGTTTAATTTTAGAATGTGGTTTTATGTTAATGGAATAGCTAATTTAGTTGCTAATAAAACTTGTGATTTTAGTGATGATGAATTAGGAAAGTTATTAAGAGAACAATATGTTTCAATGATACTTTATGAATATAATAGAGGAAATATTAAAAAGAAAATTGTTGATAAAGTAATTAAAGATAGTTTAAAGAGAAAGGATAAATAGATATGAATAAAGTTATTGAGGTTAAAAATTTAGTTAAGGAATATAAGGGTAAGATAGCAGTTGATGATTTGTCTTTTGATGTTTATGAAGGAGAAATTTTAGGATTACTTGGGCCTAATGGGAGTGGAAAAAGTACTACTATTAATTCAATTTTGTCTTTATTAAAGTATCAAAAGGGTAGTATTAAAATATTTGGTAAAGAAATGAAGCCTGATTCTTATGATATTAAATCTAAAATTGGAGTTATTTTTCAGGATGTTGCGGTGTTTGATGAACTAAATGTTTACGATAATATTGATTATTTTTGTGGATTATATATTAGTGATAAAAATAAAAGAAAAGAATATGTTGAAGATGCTATTAAATTAGTTGGACTAGGTGAATTTAAGAAGTATTTACCTAAACAATTATCAGGTGGTTTACTTAGAAGATTAAATATTGCTTGTGGAATTGCTCATAAACCAAGTTTGATATTTTTTGATGAACCGACTGCTATGGTTGATCCGCAAAGTAGAAATAATATATTAGATGGTATTAAAAAATTAAGAGATAAAGGAGCTACAATAGTTTATACAACCCATTATATGGAAGAAGTTGAAATACTTTGTGATAGAATAATTATCATTGATAATGGAAAAATTATTGCTGAAGGAACAAGTGATGAGTTGAAGAAGAAGGCAGACATTAAAGAAACTATTAAGCATGAAGGACCTACTTTAAATGATGTGTTTTTAAAACTTACAGGAAAGGATTTAAGAGATTAATGTTTATTCATAATTTAAGATATAATGTAAAAATATTGTTTAATAATAAAGTGTTGATATTTTGGACTTTTATATTTCCAATAATTTTAGGTGTTTTCTTTAATATGGCTTTTTCAAATATTGAAAGTGATGAAATGCTTAAGGCGTTTGATATTGCGGTAGTTGATAATGATGAGTTTAGAAATGATGAAGTGTATGTTAAAACATTAGAGGCTTTATCAAGTGAGTCAGATGATAAGTTATTTAATATTAAATATACTGATAAAGAAGTTGCGGATAACTTACTAGAAGATGGTGAAATTGAGGGATATATTTATTTTAGTGATAATAAACCGAATATTGTTATTAGAGAAAATGGAATGAATCAAACAGTTTTGAGATATGTAGTTAATGAGATTGAACAAAATAAAATTATTTATGCTGATGTAGGATTTGTTCAAAATATTAAAAGTAATGTTAAGATGGTTGATGTTTCAAAAGATAATTTAAGTTATATGCAAATTGAATATTATAGTTTAATTGCTATGGCTGTTATGTATGGTGGAATGTTAGGGCTTACGGCTATAAATAATTCCTTAGCAAATATGAGTGATAAGGGAAAAAGAATTGCAGTTTCTCCTAATAAGAAAAGTAATATTGTGTTAAGTGCGATAATCGGATCTTATTTAGTTAGTTTAGTTGGATTATTTATTTTGATGATATTTCTAAAGTTTGTATTACA
Source organism: uncultured Bacilli bacterium (assembly GCA_947522695.1). Classification (GTDB taxonomy): domain Bacteria; phylum Bacillota_I; class Bacilli_A; order RF39; family UBA660; genus CAG-533. Next base: position 11,894 of record CANNTX010000012.1, read on the forward strand.
TGCAGATTTTGAAAGTAATCCAGGACTTGTGATGCTGCTTTCGCTTGTTGGTGATTTAGCAGGAATATCTTTAGGTGTTTTAATTGCGTCTGTATTTAGAGTTAGTGAGGGGACAAAGACAGGAATTACAATTGCAATTAGTATGTTTTTGTCGGTATTATCTGGTATGACTGGTGTTACTTTAAAATATGTTATAGATAAAAATGTGCCAATATTAAATTTGATTAATCCATGTAATTTAATAACTGATGGGTTTTATTCTTTATATTATTATGATACTTTGAATAGATATTTTAGAGATGTAAGTTTTCTTTTAATATTTGTATTAATTGCATTTGTTATTTCTTTCGTAAGTTTAAGGAGGGAAAGGTATGATAGTATTTAAAACTATTTTAAAGATATTAAATAAGTTAAAGGGATTAATTATACTTTATACTATTATGCTTGTATCAGTTACGTTAGTTAATCAAACTAGTGGTAATGTAGATAGTTTTGAAGAGATTAAGCCTAGTGTAATTATAGTTAATAATGATAAAAGTGAAAGTAAGGTTACTAATCATTTTATTAAGTATTTAGAAAATCATATGGAAGTTAAAGATATAGATACTGATAATGAAGAAAAAATAGATGATGCACTTTTTTATAGGGATGTTAGTTTAGTAGTTTATATTCCAGATGGTTTTGGAGATGATTTGTTAGATAGTAAAGATGTGAGTGTTGAATATAAAATTAGTGGTGATAAAGGTTCTTCTTATGGAAAGATGCTAGTTCAAAACTATTTTGATTCTTTTAATATTTATAATAATTATTATAATGGTGATGAGTTATTTGGAAAGTTAGATAATGCATTAAATCTTGATTTAAATGTTGAGGTTAAAAGTAAAGTAGATACTAATAGTTTAAGTAGAATGGCTAGATTTTTTAACTTCTTAAATTATGCAATCTTGGCTGGATGTGTATATTCAATTAGTATGATTCTTGCTAGTTTAAAGAGTCAGAATGTTAGAAAAAGAACGATAGTTAGTAGTTATGATTATAAAAAATATAACCGAATTGTACTAGAGGCTTGTTCGGTTGTTATAATTGGAATGTGGATTCTTTATATGATTCTTGCTTTAATTATTTTTAAAGATTTGTTTATTAGTATGAATGGTTTATGGTATGTAATTAATTCTTTTGTGTTTAGTTTATGTTCATTATGTATTGGTTTCTTAATTGGAAATATTACACAAAATAAGGGTGCAATAAGTGGGATAGTTAATGTTGTTTCACTTGGTTCTTCTTTCTTATGTGGATGTTTTGTACCTTTTGAATTTATGCCTGATTATGTTATTAAGATAGCTCATATTTTTCCAACTTATTATTTTGTAATTAATAATGAGGCTTTAAAAGTTATGGATAATTTTAGTTTAAGTAGTGTTAGTCCTTTAATTCTTAATATGGGTATTGTATTAATATTTGGTGTTTGTTTTGTTATTATTACTAATTATGTTAGTAAGAGAAAGCAAGTGTTAAATTAATAAGATATCTATTTATTATAGGATAAGGATAAAATGAAGATAGCTGTTGATGTTATTGTTTTGATTTTTTTGTATTTTTTTGTATTTTATAAAAAATGGAAGAAATTATCTAATTAGATTTGTTTATCAGAACAATGATGTATGTGTATATTAGTTTTGTACTTTATTTTACTTTAATGCCTATTATTTGTTCCATCCTATTTATGTTTAATCATCCTTTTAAAATGATGAATATGAATTTATTTGATGATTTGCTAAATCATAGAGGAGATTATATTAGACAAATTGTTTTAAATATAGTTATGTTAATTCCTTTTGGTATTATATTTCCAATGATAGATAAGAAAAATAATTTTGTTAAAATAATAGAATGGAGTTTTATAACAAGTTTAGTTATTGAAATGTTACAAACATTAATAAGTGTTAGATCATCTGATATAACAGATTTAATCACAAATGTTTTTGGTGCGATTGTTGGGTATTTGATTTATTTAACATTTAAACCAGTGATTAATAAGATATTTAAGAGGTGATAGAAGGTGTATTTATTTTATATATTTGGTGCTATTATATTTGGTTTTGTAATTGTTAATTTTGTTTTGGATGCTAAGGCTCCAGAAGAGAAAGTTAAAGCTATTATAATAAAAAAATCTACTAATACTTTTGTAGATTCTAATAATGTTATAATAAATAGTTATATCTTTACTTTTGAATTTGATGGCAAGATTAAGAAATTTGAAGTAAATTATCATATCTTTAATGAATTTAATGAAAATGATGAAGGAATACTTATTTATAAAAGAAATAAGTTTGTAGATTTTGAGGTTTAATTAAATTATATAAAAATTTGATGGAAATTTAATTATTTTTTTGATATAGTATTAGTTAGAGTAGGAGGATAGATATTTATGGAAAAAAATAGAAATGTTCAAGTTATAGCAATAGTTGCATTAATAGTTGGTGTTGTTGGTTTATCAGTTGGTTTTGCTGCATTTTCTAGTGTTTTAAATATTCAAGCTAGCGCTAATGTAAAACCAGACAGTAATACAATGAATGTTGATTTTTCTAGTGTAGAAGATAAAGTTGAGATTGCTGAAATTGTTCCAACTGCTACACCTAGTTCATTAACAACTACTAACGCTACTATTGATAATAGTGGAGATCCAACCATTTCAAATTTAAATGCAACATTTACAGAACCAGGACAATCAGTTGTTTATAAGTTTTATGCTTATAATGCAGGTGAATTAAATGCTTTCTTAAAAAGTATAGTGTTTAGTAATGTAACTGGTAAGAACTCTACTAAAGTTTGTACTGCAGTTGAAGGAACTACTGATGCTTTAGTTCAAAGTGCTTGCGAGAAAATTGTTGTAAAAGTAAAAGTTGGAAATGAACTTGAAACTTTAACTGGTATGGCTTCTATTACAGGACATTCTTTAGCTAAATCATCTGGTGAATTAATAACAGTTACATTAGAATATGAGGCTGGAGCTGAAAGAGCAGATGGAGACTTTACTGTAGCGTTTGGTGATATTTCATTAAATTATAGTTCTGCAGATTAATATATAAATTAAATAGATTTGTCTCTTTGAAGGTGGGAGATAATAATGAAGAAAAGCTATGTTAAAATAATAATATTTATCTTTATTTTTAGTTTTATTTTACTTTTAAATTGTTTTAAATTTAGATTTTTAGGGCAATTTAGTTTAGATTTTACTCTTTTGCTTTTACTTGTCATTGTTTATTTGACTTTAGGATTTGAAAAAGATAGGCATCGTTATAGTAAAGATATTAGTTTAGAGATAATTATTATTTTAATAGCTTTTTTTCTTCTTTATTATTTATTAGGTTTATTAATTGGTTTTGCTAAAAATAATAATTATTTAACTATATATTCTTTTTGTAATATTATATTTCCAATTATTTTATTTATTTTAATAAAGGAATTTTTAAGATATCAATTATTAATGAAAGCAAGTGAATCTAAAATATTAATTATAATTATTTTAATCTTTTTCATTCTAATTGATAATGTTATACCTTTTTCATCCCATTCTATTGGTTTTAGCAAAGAAACTTTTTTATTAATTTCATTAAATTTTTTACCTTCGGTTTGTGAAAATATATTATGTTCATATTTAAGTTTAAAACTTGGTTATAAACCTGGAATATTATATTTACTTATTATGAATTTATGGAAGTATTTTCTTCCAATTATTCCTAATCCGAATGAGTATTTATATTCATTAATTTTTCTTATATTTCCTTTATTTGTACTTATTAAAATAATTAAATGGTTTAAAATGGATAGAACAGATGAAATAATTAATGAAAATTATAAGCAATCTAAGAGGGAATTTTTCCTATTTATTCCGGTATTTATTTTTGTTGGTATTTTAGTTTATTTTGTTTCAGGATATTTTAGATATTACGCTGTTGCAGTAGCAAGTGGATCTATGGAGCCTAACATATCAAAAGGAGATGTAGTTGTTGTTGATAAAAAATTTAATGAAATTAATGTAGGGGATATTCTTGCATATAGTTATGAAGGAAAAATAATTGTTCATAGAATATATAAAATTATTAATAGTGATAATGAATATTTTATTTATACTAAAGGTGATGCTAATAGTAATTTTGATAATTATAAAGTTACTAAGGAAATGTTTATTGGAATAGTTAAATTTAAAGTTCCTTTTGTTGGATATCCAACTGTATTACTTAATGAGAGGTGGTAAATAATGACCAAAAATAATGGTTCTAAAAAAAAGAAGAAAAAAATTAAGTTATTATGGATTGTTTGTTTAAGTATCTTATTTTGGTTTTTATTTGTATTATTAGGAACCAATCTTATTATTAAATCATTAAAAGTAAATGGTAGTGAAAAACTTTATTTTGTGGAAAAAGGTGATGTAAACTATTTAGTTTGTTTAAAAGATAATAATTTTTTTGAAGATCAATGTTTGAATTCTAATATGTCTTATGTTGCTAGTTTAATTAATAATATTTCATTAAATTTTAATTATCAGTTTAATGGAAATATAGATGATTTGATTAATAATGTTGATTATCAAGTTAATGCTAGACTTATTATTGAAAATATTGATACTAAGGCTAAGTATTATGAAAAAGATTTTGAATTGGTTTCTAAAACTGATGATATAGTTAGTAATAATGGAACTTTATATAATTTAAATAAAAATATTAATATTGATTATGAATATTTTAATAATATTGCTAATAGTTTTAAATCACAATATGGAGTTAATTCTCAAAGTTATTTAGAGGTATATTTGAATATAAATAAATATAGCAGTTATCAAGATATACCAAAATCTTCTTTAATATCCGTTAAAATACCTTTATCACAAAAAGCGATAGAAATTAAATTTAATACACAAAATATAAATAATAGTATAGATAAATCAATAACATCTAAATCTTTAATTATTAATGGATATTTTAAATTTATAGTTGGTGTTCTTTTACTTTTATTTTCTTTTGTATTTCTAGTAGTTATTGTTATGATTATAAATAATTATAGAAAGAAGGTAAGTAAATATAATAAGTTTATTAATAAGATTTTAAGAGAATATGATCGTTTAATAGTTGAAACGTCTACAATCCCTAATTATGAAGATTATAACGTACTTATTATTAATAGTTTTAATGAGTTGGTTGATGTTAGAGATAATTTAAGATCTCCAATTATGTATTGTGATGTGGTAAGTGAAAAAGAGTCATTATTTTATATTATTAATGATAATAATTTATATTTGTATATGGTAAATGAAATAAATATAAATAATGGTGAAAAGAAAATATGATATATAAGAAGAATTGTAAATATTTAATTTATATTGGAATTATAGTTATTGTTTTAGTTATTGTTTTTTTAAGTGTTGGATATTCTGCATTTCAAAATAGATTAGCTATTGAGAATATAGGAGCAATAGTTCGAATAGATAAAGATATAAGAATTACAAATGTTTCTATTGAAAAAGTAAATAATGTAATTAGTAATTATGAAGAATATAATGTTTCTAATTTTGAAGGTAGTGTTATTTTAAATGCAAGTGATTCTTATGTAATATATGATGTTGAGGTTCATAATTTAGGAAATATTGCTATGGGAATTAGTGAGGCAAAATTAAATAATGATAATTTAAAATTTGAATTTCTTAATTATAAACTTAAGGATAAAATATGTGAAAATGATGAATGTTCTTTAGGAATTAAGAAGAATATTAGAATTAAAATATCTTATAAGGATGGGATTACACCTAGTGGTAAGGAAGAAAAGTTTTTATTAAGTTTTGTTTTTGGAAGATTTTATAATATTTCTTATTATAATATTACTAATAGTAATGAATTACCAAGTGAAATAATTGAGGGAGATACTTTAAATTTGACTATTCCAAATAATGAAGATCAGTTATTAAAGATATTTATGAATAATAAATTATTAAATAAAGATATAGATTATACTCATATGAATAATAATTTAATTATTACAAATATTTCAGGAGATTTACAAATTAATCTTAATATGCCAATATGTCAAAGGGCAACCTTATTACATACAGAAGAATGTAAAGGAAATATTTGTAATGGTATGGGTTATAAACCAGGCGGAGCAATGGGTTCTAGAACAATAACATACGGTTCATTAGGAATCACTGGAGAATTAAAATCAGGCGATGCCTTCGACTGTGACGTAAATGGTGATGGTATATATGACCCAGAAACCGAAAGATTCTACTATGTTAAAGACTTAGAAAATAATGATAATATAGCCGTATTAATATATTATAACAATGTAAGTAATGGAACTCCTAGCAACGATACGTACTATCAATATTATACAATTGCCGAAAACTGGCATGGACCATTAAATGCAATGAGTCAGTTACCTACAACAACGCAGTGGAAAAATGTAAAACTATCACAAACTAGCAGAAAGCTTGTAAATGAATATGGAACAACAAGTTCAAAAGATGGACACAGCTATCCAGAAACTTTAGACTATTCAAATTATGCTGCTCGCCTTTTAACAATGGCTGAGGTAAAAAAACTAACAACAGCTTATATCCCATCTTGGAAAAATGGAGAATTGGATGCCCATCTATATCTAGTCGAAAATACAAATTTTTCCAAAAAAGATAACTCAAAATTTGATGGGTACTGGCTAGAAACACCAAGAAACACCATGTCTAATCATGGTTGGATAATCTACGCTACTGCAAGAAGAGTCCATAGTGTAGAAGTTCAGCGAACCGACGTATTAGTCGGAGTTAGACCTGTAATAGAGGTTTCAAAAAATGATATTTTGTACTAATATATAAAGAGAAGATTGCTAAATTGAAAAAATTAAGATTAGGTTTATTCCTTCTTATTTTAGGATATATATGTTATATGTATTTTTGTAAAAATGAGAGTAGTAGTACTAGTGAGTTTAGTAGTGGCTTATTACTTGGGTTATCAATTGGAATTAATTTGGTGGGAATAATAATTTCGGCTTTATATGTAAAAAATAATAGTAAATAAGTAAGTTATGAAAAATAATTTGCTTTTTTTTGGAACTTTTTTGTAAAATATACAACTATATTAGTGAGGTGGATGTAATGATCGATCAAGAAACCTTAAATAAATTTGATAAATTGTATAATGAATCTTATAAGAATGTCTTAAAATATGTGATTTGTAATTGTTCAAATGTGGAAGATGTTAAAGATATTGTACAAAATGTTTATGTTGATTTACTTAAGAAGATTAATAAAATAAATATTGATAATGGTAATGCATATGTTATGGGGATAGCTAAAAATAAGGTTAATGAGTATTATCGTTTTAATTATAAAGTTAAGTTAGTTAATTTATTTTCTAAGGATGAGGAATTTGACATGACTTGTAATATTCCTGATGATTTTGATTTACAAGATGAGTTTATAAAAAAAGAAGATATTAAGTTTATATGGGATTTTTTGAAAAAGAAGAAAGCGATTGTTTTTAAAGTCTTTTATCTATATTTTTATGAAGATATGAGTATTAAAGATGTTGCTGGATTACTTAAGATAAGTGAATCTAACGTAAAACATTATCTATATAGAACTTTAAATGAACTTAAAGTTGTAATGAAAAACAGGGGTGATGAAAATGTTTAATAGAAAGGAAATTAAAAAAATATTTGATGATGAGTTTGATAGCCAAAAGATGAAAGAACAAATTTTAATTAAATATAAAAATAAAAATGGTATTAATATGATAAAAATGTTACGTTATGCTGTAATTGTGATTGTTTTAATTATTGGGGGAGTATTTGTTTATAATAGAAATTTAGTATTTAGTAATGGTGGTAACGCTAGTAATGGGGATAATAGTAGAATTTTGGTTAATGAAATTAGTAGAGCTGGTGTAAATAAGATTGATGCTGATATTAAAATTCAACCTATAAAAAAAACTGATTCTTATTTAAGTGATGCATGGGTGCCTGAAGATCTTAATAAGTTTAATAGTTATAGCGTGTATACTAGAGGAACAAATAAAAGTGAATATGATAATTTAAATTGTTATGTTTATTATTTTTCTAATGAAAATGGTGAAAGAAATATAAGGGTTGCTTTTTCTGATAAAGGTAAACCAATAAGAGATTATGGTTTTGATAGTGATAGTGCTTTAAAATCTAATATTAATGGTTATGAAGTAATTATATGTCAATACGAAAATATTTATTTTGTAGAATTTAATTATAATAATGTTAATTATGATATTGAAACTAATAGTATTAATATAGTTGAATTAGAAATGTTTTTAAAATCAATAATTAAGTAGGAGTGTGTGATGAAGAAAAAAGTTTTAATTGGTTTGATAATTATTGTTTTAGTTATTTTGTTATTTCCTAGACGTAATGCGTTAAATGATGGTGGAACAATTGAATATAAAGCCATTGTTTATAAAGTGTCTAAGGTGCATAGATATAAAATAGATGGTAAATATAATAACGATTTTGAAAATGGAATAATTATAGAATTATTTGGTAAAGAAATTTATAATAATGTAGAATGAATATATAGAGAAATATCTAATTTCATTCTTTTTTCTTGTATAAATTTTTTTACTATACTATAATAGATTTTACTTGGAGGAAAAGCTTGTGAATAATGGAAGGAATTTATATGATTTTGACGGTGTCATTTACAAAGGAAATTGTTCTTTTGATTTTTTTATGTACTGTTTAAATTATTATCCTAATATTTTTAAGCATGTTCCTAGATATGTTTTAGATTATATATTAATAAAAAATAGATTGATTGATATAAAATATAAAAGTTATGATTTTTGTAGATTTTTATTTGACGTAGAAAATGTTGATAGTTTGATATTAAATTTTTGGAAACAAAACATATTAAAAATAAATAATTGGTATAAAGAACAGATGAAAAGCGATGATTTAATAATAACAGGATCACCAGATTTTTTGGTAAATCCGATATGTGAATATTTTAATATAGAAAATTTATCAAGTATAGTTGATAGAAATACGGGAGTTGTGACAACTTTTTGTTTTAGAGAAAATAAAGCAACAGTTTTAGAGAAGAAATATCCTAATCAAATTTTCAATTCTTTTTATACAGATAATATTTATGAGGATAAGTTTTTATTTGACAGTGCTAATACAGTTTATTGTGTTAAAGGAAAGAGAAAAATTAAGATAAAGTAAATTAAATACTAGATTTATTAAATTTAGTTTTTTTATTATAGATTTTTATATATAACTTCTACTTATGATTATTATAATATTTATATATTTTACTTATGATTATACTATGTATAAAATGTAATTAGATGGAAAGAAATTTAAGGAGTGTTATATATGAATAGTAGAATTTTATTTGTTGGTGGTAATTGGGATTTAAATGGTGGAAGAAAATCTAAAATAGTAGAAGAGTTTGCAAAGTTTTTACCTAATGTGACGGTGTATAATGGAGGTAATTTTAATGATTTAAATGATATTTTAGAATCATGTGTTAATTATGATATTGTTTTATGGTGGGCAAATGTTTCAAATGATTTACCTAAAATTAGAAATGTGAAAGATATTAATTATAAAGTAATGCTTGTTTCTTCAAAAAGAAATGTTGACAGAAAGTATTCTTTTCAAGATTTACTTCAAAGATCATTTAGTTTGAAATCTAATTTGACAATTGAATTTGGCATGGTTGATAATAAATATTATATGAGATTATTTGATCCACTTGGAAATATGTGGTATGAGGGATTTAGTATTAAAATGTGTTCAAAAATATTAATTGAAAGATTAAATTTTATTAGAATTATTACGAGAGAATCAACTGTTTCTAATGAAGAAAATGTTGGAGCGCTGGCGTGGTTTTTTAATATGTTTAAAGATGAAATGTATGAATCTAATGATAATCCATTTGTTCCTATTAAAGAGGAGTTTTTAGAAATAGTAAGAAATTATGCATATAAATTTGCAGAAGCAACATTTGAAACTAAGGATGTAAAAAGGTTTTTAGGTAATGCGTCATTTAGATGTCCAAAAGGATTTCCATCTTTTAGGAATGGTAAATATATTTTTGTGAGTAAGAGAAATGTAAATAAAGAATTTATTGGAATTAAAGAGTTTGTTCCTGTTTATTTAGAAGATGATAAATTATTTTATTGTGGAGATTATAAGCCTTCTGTTGATAGTCCGATTCAAGTTAGATTATATAGTTTGTTGTCTAATATTAATTATATGATTCATTCTCATTGTTATATTGAAAATGCACCTTATACAGACGTTGTGTTACCTTGTGGTGCTTTAGAGGAAGTTGATGAAATAAAAAATGTTATTAAAAAGTATTATGATAATGATTATAATAAAGATTTTTATGTTGTTAATTTGCTAGGACATGGAAGCATAATGATGAGTAATAAGGCTTCACAATTAAAAAATATAAGGATGGTTGGTAGAAAGTTACCTGAAAAAATGTATTTAAATTGATATTTAATTAAAAAATTCATGTTGCTAATGTGAAATAAAAAATGATATGATTGAATTATATAATAGTGAGGTTTAAGCATGAATAATGGAATTTTTATATTTATAGTATTTTTGGGCATTTTTTTAGGTTCTATAGGATTTCCTTCAAAATCTAAAAATTTTAGTTTTTCAAAAAGTAAATATGGTAAATTATATAAATGGAGTATTATATTTTTGATATTTGGTTGTTTAATTACTTTTATGTATGGTGCCAAAATTATTATTAACAAAGTTAATTTTAATGATTCTTCTTCAGTTTATTCTCCAGCAGATGGTTTTACAATAGAAGGATACAAAATAGTAATGAATGTTAGTGAAACAAACTCTGTTGATGTTAAAGAATATATAAATGTTGATTTCTATGAAGGTGGTCATCATGGAATTTATAAATTTATTCCATATTGGTTAGAGTATACTGACAAGAATGGTACAACAAAATCGAGAAGATCTACAATTAAAAATTTAAGAGCTGTTGGAGAAAATTATACTCTTGATGTAGTTAATGGTAAAGAAAGAATTAAAATTGGAGATCCTAATAAAACTATTCCTAAGGGAATTTATAACTATGAAATAGATTATACTTATGATATGGGATCTGATCCTTATAATGATTTTGATGAATTTATTTTTCATGCATTTGGGGATTTTTGGGGAACAGAAATTAAAAATGCATCACTTATAATTAATTTACCTAAATCTTTTGATGTTCAAAATAAAATAAAATTTTATGCTGATAAATACAGAAGGCAAGATATTACTTCATATGTTGATTATTATGTTAGTGGTAATACTATTTATGCTAATTTGTCTTCTGATTATAAATTAAACAATTCTTTAACTATAGATTTAGTATTACCTGATGGATATTTTGTACAAGGAAGTAATAATTATGGAATTGTATCTTTAATTCTTTGTTCTATATGTATATTTTTTATGATAATAATGATTATTTTATGGAAAAAGTATGGTAAAGATTTAAATAAAATTTCCGAAACTGTGGAATTTTATCCTCCAGAGAATTTAGATGCTGCTGAAATTGGTTATTTATATAAAAAAGATGTTGGTATTAAACTATCAGTTGCTTTAATTGTAGAACTTGCTAGTAAAGGTTTAATTAAAATAGTAGATTCTTATGATAAGTCAAAACTTACTATAATTAAAACCAATAATAATGATTTTAATACTAATAAAAAAAGAGAAATAAAAATTGTGAAATTAAAAGAATATGATTATCATTTATTTGATACTCATATTAATGTATCTAAACTTATGAGTGATTATTTTCCAAATAATACAACTGAAAATATTATAACTCGTGATTTTGATAAGTTTTATGATGATTCAAAATGTTTGGTTGATAATGGTTATATAAAAATTGTAAGTGATAATATAGATCAGTATTCTCAAGAAGAAATTAATTCATTAAAAAAAGAATTATCTTTAAATGAAACTAAAGATAAAGAAAAAATGAGTTCTAATGAAGAAATTGTTTATAAGTATCTTTTTGCTGATTCAAATGTAACTATTTTATCTGAAAATAAAAATTTTTATAAATCTTTTGGAGAAATTGCTGAAAATTTGAAAAATAAATTTGATGATAAAATTAATGATTTGACTTCGTCTAAATATATGTTAATTACTAGTATTGGACTTTTAACTTGTATAATTTTGTGGGGACTTTCATATTTTAAATTTGAAGATTTAAATCCAAGTTTTAATATTTTGTATATTATTTCTTTTGTTTCTAATATATTTAGTCTTATCTTTGTAATATTAATGAAAAGAAAAAATTTATATGGAGAACAGATAACAGCAAAAATTAATGGTTTTAAAAGATATTTGGAAATGGCTGAAAAAAATCAATTAGAAATGTTGGTTGAACAAAACCCAAATTATTATTATGATATATTACCATATGCTTATGTATTAAATGTTTCTAAAAAGTGGATAAAGAAATTTGAGAATATCCCTCTTCCTACTAATATGGGTGACTTAAATTATGATAATATAGATTTACTTGATAATTTATCTTATTCTGTAATTACTAATTCATTAAGTTCTTCATCTTCTGGATCATCTAGTAGTGGTGGATGTTCTTCTTGTGGTGGCGGTTGTTCTTCTTGTGGCGGCGGTGGTTCATGGTAGGTAAGTTTATTTTACAATGGCACTTGAGTGAAGTTTGTAATTTAAAATGTTTACATTGCTATCAAAAAGAACATAAACCAGTTTCATTATCATATCGGCAATTGATGTTAATTCTTAATCAATATAGAGAACTTTTAAAAATATTAAATATTAAAGGACATATAAATTTAACTGGTGGAGAACCTCTTTGTTCTCCTTATCTTTTTAATATATTAAATGAATTTAAAAAGGATAAAGATTTATATTCATTTTCTATTCTAACAAATGGTACACTAATTAATGATGATTTAGCTAAAAAAATAAGTGAATATAATCCCGAATATGTTCAAGTTAGTTTAGAGGGAAGTAAAAAAACTAATGATTATATTAGAGGTAAAAATGTATATAAAAAAGTAGCAAATGCGGTTAAAATTTTGAAAAAATATGGTTTATTTGTTTCATTATCATTTACAGCTACTAAAATTAATTATAAAGAATTTCCTAAAGTCGTTAAATTTGCGGAAAAATATGGTGTTGATAATGTTTGGTCAGATCGTTTTATTCCATTAAATAAAAGTGATGATATAGATTTACAAATGTCACAAGATGAAACAACAGAATATTTAAAGATTATGGAAAACGAAAGAATTAGACTAAAATCCAAAAAAAGTAAAACAAACATTTCAATGTATAGAGCTTTACAATTTCAAATGACTAATGATTTACCTTATGCTTGTACTGCTGGAAGAAGTCTTTTAACAGTTATGGAAAATGGTGATTTAGTTCCATGCAGGAGAATGCCTATTATAGTAGGTAATCTTCTAAAAGATAATATGTATGAACTTTATAAAAATAGTGAGATTTTAAAAAAATTTCAAGAGGATACAACACCCGATGATTGTAAAAGTTGTGAACATTCAAAACGATGTGCTGGTGGCTTAAAATGTTTAACTTATTCCATTTATAATGATTTGAATCATAAAGATGTTGGTTGTTCATATTAAGGTTACAATTTGTAAATTAATTTTAAATCTTAAAATATTTATTTAAAATTAATGTATGAGAATGTTTATTTACATTCTTATATTTTTTTAAAGTAATGATTAATATTATCGAAATTACTTGTATTAATAAATTTGATATTATGAATAATACATTGTTTTTCTATTTCTTTACTTATGTTGATAAGTTCTTTAATGATTATTTTTAATTCATCATCTGTTTTATCAGCAGGCCATCCATTGTGAATATATTTTCTTATTTCGATAAACTTTTTATCAACTGTAGTGTCAGGATATCCTAGAAAATAAATATCCCATTTATTTAAATCAATATAATTTATTATATCTTCTGGATATAAATGAGCAGAATCTAAAATATATAAATCATCATCATTATTATCTATTATATTAATTATTCTTGATAAAAATAAAGCTAAATTTTTGCTTGAATTTTTATCGATAATGATGTTACTAGTTATTCCTATTTCTGGATAATTATGTTTAAAACTTGATGTGAAATAATCTATTGGAATATGATTATATTTATATTTTTGACAAATTTTTTAGATAAGTAGGATTTACCTGATTTGGCAACTCCACATATTAATATATTTTTCATGATACCTCGTTTTAACTAAGTATATTTTATTATGAATTACTAAAAATTTAAATATTTATTTTGATATTATAGTATGTATGATACAATTTGATTGGAAGGTTGTGAATTATGATAGTAAAAAATAATTATAGTGAATGTATAACGAATTTGGCTTGTTCAATAAGAAAATACTTTAAATTAGATTATAAGCATAACACTTTGAGTTATATTGATAAATTATTGGAAGAAAAGCAACCAAAAAATGTTGTTATAATGTTATTTGATGGAATGGGATCGATAATATTGGATAGAACTTTAGAAAAAGATGATTTTTTTATAAAAAATAAGTTTAAAGAAATAACAACAGTTTTTCCGGCTACGACAACTGCTGCTACTTATTCGGTGATGACTGGTTTAAATCCAGTTGAACATGGTTTTTTAGGTTGGTATTCATATATTAAGCCATTAGATGAAGTTATAATGCTTTTTAAAGGAATTAATAAAGATACACAAAATGTCGATGAAAGATTTTTTGAGGTTAAAGAGAAATATTTTGTTAATAAAACTATTACTGATGAAATAAATGAAAATGGAAAGTATAAAAGTAGAATTTTATTTCCTTTTGGTGAAAATAAGTATAATGATTTAGATGATATGTTATCAATTATTAAAAATGAATGTGATTTAGATGAAAAAAAATATATTTATGCTTATAATGATGAGCCAGATCATTTAATGCATATGGTTGGTCCTGATAATATTGATGTTAAAAATTTAATAAAGGATAGGAATGATAAAGTAGAAAAATTATGTAAGGAATTAGATGATACTATAGTTTTTGTAATAGCTGATCATGGTCATATAAAAGTAGATAATATATTCTTGAAAAATTATCCTGATTTAATTAATATGTTAAAAAGAACGACTTCGATAGAACAAAGAGCAGTTTCTTTTGAAATAAAAGATGGTATGCATAAAAAGTTTGAGAAAAAATTTAATGAGTTATTTGGTAAATATTTTACTTTGTATAATAGTGAAGAAATAATTAATAGTAAGCTTTTTGGTGATGGAAAGGAAAATCCTTTATTTAGAAGTGCACTAGGTGATTATCTTGCAATTGCAGAGTCTTCAAATAAAACTTTAATTATGGATGGCGATGATGAATTATTTTCACAGCATGCTGGTTATACTGATGATGAAATATATATACCGTTAATTATTATAGATAAATGTAAAAAATAATTTTATATAAGTAATGCTTAATAGAATGGAGAAGGAAAAATGATAAAATTAGTATTAGTAAGACATGGGCAAAGTGTGTGGAATTTAGAAAATAAGTTTACTGGTTGGACGGATGTTGAATTGTCTAAGCAAGGTATTTTAGAAGCAAAAGAAGCAGGTAAAATATTAAAAGAAAAAGGATTTCATTTTGATTTAGCGTTTACTTCAGTACTCAAAAGGGCAGAAGATACTTTAGGTTATATTTTGAAGGAAATGGGAGAAGAAAATATTGAAATTAGAAGAAGTTGGAAGTTAAACGAAAGACATTATGGTGCTTTACAAGGATTAAATAAAGATGAAACAAGAGAAAAATATGGTGCAAAGCAGGTTTTACTTTGGAGAAGAAGTACAGATGTAAGGCCTCCTAAATTAGAAGAAGATGATTTAAGATATCCTGGTAATGATGAAAAATATAAGGATTTAAATAAAGATGAATTACCAAAAACAGAAAATCTTTTAGATACAATAAAGAGAGTTCTTGAGTATTGGAACTTAGATATTAAACCAGAAATAGAAAGCGGTAAGAGAGTTATAATTGTTGCTCATGGAAATAGTTTAAGAGGATTAATAAAGTATTTAGATAATATAAGTGATGAAGATATTATTAAGTTGGAGTTAGAAACTGGGAACCCGATTTGTTATGAGTTAGATGAAAATTTAAAACCAATAAGACATTATTATTTAAAGTAGAATTTATTATTGATAGTTACAATTATGAAAGAATTAATTGTAATTATTTTTAATTATTTGTATTTTTTTAAAATGTTAAAAATATTTGCGTATATTCCAAATGAAATTGGTAGAATATAACTTAGAAAAGTTTAAAATTAAAATAGAAAGGAGAAAATATATGCTAGGAGATAAAATTATTAATGAAAGAAAAAAACATAAATTAAGTCAAGAAGAACTAGCTGAGATGATAGGTGTTACAAGACAGACTATTTCTAATTGGGAACTTAATGAAACTAGTCCTGATTTAAAACAAGCACAAAAATTATCAAATATATTTGATATTAGTTTGGATGAATTAATTGGTAGAAAAAATTTACTTTTAGAGAAAATTGATAAAACAGAGAGTAATTCAAAATTGCTTATAAAATTAGTAAAAGTGGTAGGAATTACTTTAGGAACTCTTATTTTTATTTTATTATGTGTGATTTGTTTATATATTTATAGTACTAAATATTATACAAGTGAGCTAACATCAAGTGGAGAAGGAAGTACTTGTTATTATAATGGTAAAGTAAAAAATTATGTTGTTATGAAGAATAATAATGATGGGACTCTTTCATTTGATATTGATGAAGTAGATATAATAAATGAATTTAATTTGCATAATGTGAAATCAGGTGAACCAAAAGAATTATTAGATAAAATAGTTGCTTATATTGAAAATAATGGTGGAACTTGTTTGAAAGATAATTAACTTATAAAGGATCAATATGAATAATTGATTCTTTTGTTTTAATAGATTTAAATTTAAAAATTATAGATAAGGAAAATAAATTTTTAATGCTAATTTATGGCAAGATAATGTAAATGTTTTTTCTATTTTTATATATTAAATATAAATGTATGTTAAAATTGGTTATAGATATATATGTTATTATAGATTTAAATTGAATGAATATGTGGATTACCACTGATGTTAAAGGAAAATATGTATGGAAAAAACAAATGTGATGAGAATATTAGATCAAAAGAAAATAAAGTATAATGAATATTTCTATGGTGATACTGAAGCAGTAAGTGGTGTGGATGTTGCAAGTGTTTTAAATGAGGATCCAAATAAGGTGTTTAAAAC
>CANNTX010000013.1 GCA_947522695.1 uncultured Bacilli bacterium
GTATTAGTTGTTCCTTGAGTTTGTAAATTAACATATATTTTTTCACCAGTTTTACCAGTAGTTGTTTTTAAATAAAAGCTAGATAAAATTAAAATATTATCATTTATAGATGCATTTGAACTTGTAGCATTACTGTCAGTCGCGTTACTATCTGTTGCGTTGCTATCAGTCGCATTACTATCAGAGGCATTAGAGTCAGTAGCATTTGAATCTGTCGCGTTACAATCAGTCGCATTTGGATCAGTTGCAAATCCGCTAGCATTAAATAAATAACCTTGAATATTTTTTATTGCACCACTATTTAATTTATAACCTATAAATATCCCTACAGAGAATATAATAATTCCACCTATGACTAATTCTAATATTTTATCATTTTTCATTTTCAAACTCCTCTACTTTACAATTTAATTATATTGTTTTTATTTCTTTTTTACAAGTTAATTTGTTAGCATTTAAACTTATGTATAAAACTCCCATTAATAGCCAAAATATTGGACTAACTATTACAACTGAAAGATTAAAAAAATCTTGAATTAGATAACAAATAAAAGCAAGTAACAATATTTTAGAATAATTATTCATTTCTTTTAATCCTTTTTTTAATAATGAAAACATTAATAATAAATAATTAGAAAGACCAATTACTCCTAAATTTATTAAAGTTGTTAAATAAACATTGGCTGCTGTATCATTAATTGTTAAAGGACCAATTGCTTTAATATCTTCAGTATACTTTGCCATAAATCTTAATGCAAAGGTATCTGGTCCTGTTCCTATTAAAGGATAATCTTTAACTAACTTTAAAGTTCTTTTCCATAAAAATATTCTATATGTTCCAAATTCATCATCAAAATTTAAATGTAATAATTCATGAATTTCATATAAAAACCCACTACTAAAATTTATATTATATATAATAATTATTCCAAATATTCCACAAATAAATATTAAGGTAAAATAGTATTTAATTAACTTTTTATCATTTAAAATATTATAGTTAGTATTTTTTAAAACTTTTGATAAATAAATTAATATAAAAATAACAATTAAATACAATATAACAATATAATTAAATTTAAAATAAAGTCCTAGTTTATTAATGTCATAATGATACTCGGGATTTAATATGATATTTGTGCAGTATGCCATCAATATTAATGATAACACAATAAGAAATTTACTTAATCTTTGGTTATTTTTGATAATTAAAGGAAAAGTTAACATAAGCATTATTAATAAGGCTAGTTTACCACTTTGAACATTTATAATACCTAAAATAAAGAATGATAAAAATATTGATGTTAAATGAATAATATTTTCTTTTTTACTATTATCTTTAAGAAAAAGATATGATGAAATAGATACTGGTATTAAGATGCAATAAAGTGCTGATATAAAATCAATATTACCTATTGTTCCCATAAAACTTACATTATGGGTTCCAATCCCATTTTGATACATATTTAAAGGATTAAAGCCAATATATTGAAGCACACATATTCCATTATGAATTATTGATAAAAGTGAAAAATATAAAATATATTTTCTTTTAAATTTGCCAAATAAAGTTATGCTTAAAAAAGAAAGAATATAAAGGGAAGTAATTATTAAACCTTCTCCTCTACCAACTCCTATAAGTAAATTATAATCTTTTAAATAAGGAGACAATAAGCAAGATAAAATATTAATAATTAATAATGAAATGGCAAATAATTGTACTTTAGATAATTTATAATTTTTAAAATAATTAACTTTTTTAAAGATATAAAAATATAATAACGTTACTAAGTTTAGAGTTAAATATGTCATTCCAATAATTAAATATGAATACCATTTACATTCTAAAATATGAAAAAATCCATCTTTATTAACTATAAAAGGAAATATTAATAAGACTATAAAAATATAAATATCAGTGTATGTTTCTAAAATATTTTTTAGTTTTTGGTAATTAGTTTTCATTAATCACTTGCTTTCTTTTTGACAATTAGGACAGTAATAAGTACTTCTTCCACCAATTCGATCTTTTAATATTAAACTATTACATATTTTACAATTCATATTATCTCTTTTATGAACATATAATTTGTCTTGATAATGTCCTGTTACACCTAAACTTGAAGTATAACTTTTAATAGTTGTTCCGCCATCAATAATCGCATTGGTTAAAATTTCTTTAGATGAAGAAATTATATTATCACATTCATTTTTAGTAATATCTTTTCCTTTTTTAAAGGGATTTATTTTACTTAAAAATAATACTTCATTAGCATAAATATTTCCAAGTCCAGCAATAATACTTTGATCTAATAATAGTTCTTTTATTGGTAAATTACTTTTATTAAATTTAGTTAATAAATAATCACTGTTAATATTTTTATCAAATGGTTCGAGTCCTAATTTATTTAATCCCTTACATTTAGATAAGTCATCAGTTAAAAACATACGACCAAACTTTCTAGTATCATGATATCTTAAAGAAATATTATTATCTAAAATAAATATAATATGCTCATGTTTGCTTATTTCATCATTAATATTTTTTATGTAATACTTTCCTTCCATTCTAAGGTGTGATACTAAATAAAGATTATCTATTTTAAATATTAAATATTTTCCATAAGTTGTTATATCTAATATTGTTTTATTAATTAAATTATCAAAACTTAAACTACCATCTTCTATAATATTTTGATATCTAATTTGATAATTAGTTATTTTCTTCCCAATTATTTTTTCTTTTAATACTTTAGCAACAGTTCTAACTTCTGGTAACTCTGGCATAATTACACTTCCCTACTACATGTTTATTTTATAATAAAGATTTAAAAAAAGAAATATTATTCATTATCTTGTAACTTTAATATTTCTTCTTATTTTGTATCATACCAGGTTGGTCCAAAGTCTAAGCTTGCTTTTAATGGTACATCTAATTTAACGGCATTTTCCATAGCATCTTTAACTATTTTAGTTAATATTTCTTTTTCGGAATCAACACAGTCAAATATTAATTCATCGTGTACTTGCAACAACAATTTGGATTTTAAATTATTTTTAGCCGTTTCTTCATCAATTTTAACCATAGCCATTTTTAAAATATCTGCACTTGTTCCTTGAATTGGTGTATTCATAGCTATTCTTTCACCTGCTTGTCTTATCATATAATTTTTATTTGTTAATTCTTCAATATTTCTTTTACGATTGAATAAAGTTCTTACAAAACCATTACTATAAGCATCTCTAACTACATTATCCATATATTCTTTAACTCCTGGATACATTTCATTAAATTTTTCAATTAATTCTTTGGCTTCAGTTGGTCTTATTTGTAAATTTTCACTTAAACCAAAACTACTGATTCCATATACAATTCCAAATACGACTGCTTTAGCTTTACTTCTTTGTAATGTGGTTACTTCTTCTAATGGGACCCCAAAAATATCACTGGCTACTTGTTTGTGAATATCAATATTATTATTGAAGGCATTTATTAGTTCTTTAGAACCTGATAAGTGAGCAAGTACTCTTAATTCAATTTGAGAATAATCAGTACTTAAAAATGAGTCATATTCAGGCAAGAATGCTTTTTTAACAAGTTTTCCATCTTCTTTTTTAGAAGGAATATTTTGCATATTAGGATCTAAACTAGATAATCTTCCAGTTCTAGTTAAAGCTTGTTTATAAATTGTATGAATTTTACCGTCTTCTCTAATATAATCTTTTAATCCTTCTAAATAAGTACTATTTAACTTGACTAAGTTACGATAATCTATTATTAATTTTAATTCGGGAATTGTTTTAGATAATTTTAAAATAGTACTTGCATCAGTGTTATATCTTTTTGACTTAGCGTTTTTATGAGCAAATGGTAAATTCATATGTTCAAATAAGACAATACCCAATTGAGTAGGACTATTAATATTAAATTCTTCTCCACATACTGCATATATCTTTTGAGCTATATCGTCTAAATTTTTATCCATATCTTTTTGAAGGGAATCTAAAATATTTTTATCACATATTATTCCATTCATTTCCATTTTAGCTAAAATAGTTATTAGAGGCATTTCCACATTGGTAAATAGGGATAACATTTCTTCTTTAGCTAGTTCATTTATAAATCTATCTTTATTGTCAAAAATATACTTAGCTTTAAGAGTTACTTCATTTTCGTGTGTTTTACTTTTAATAACTTCATTATAAAATGGAATATATATTTCTTCTTTGTTCATTAAAACTGCTAAATCTTCTTTTATTTGATAGTTAAGTAAATAAGCAGCTATCATAAGATCAAAAGAAGTATTTAAATTGATGTTATTAAGTAAATTAATATTCTTTTTTAAATCATAAGTATATTTTTCATTATCTTTTAAATAATCTAAACATTCATTAATCATTTCTGGCTTAACATAGAATAAATTGTTTCCATCATAAAGGCCCATTCCTAATATTTTAGCATCATGATAATTCTCATTATCGCATTCAATATAATAAGAAATTTTATTATCTTTATTAATTTCTTTTACATTATTTAATATTTTATAATTAGATTTAGTGGTTTCTTGTTTAAAATCCATCTTTTTTAATAAAGAATAAAATTCAAGTTCTTTATATATTTCAATTAATTTATTATTATTTGGTCCTAAATATTTACAGTCAGTTAAACTTTCTTTTATAGGAGCATTTAAACAGATAGTACAAATATCTTTACAAAAAAACGCAGTATCTTTATCATTAGCTAATTTATCATGAGTAGCACCTTTAATTGTATCAATTGAATCATAAATGCCTTCTAAGGAATTATATTGTTGTAATAGTTTTAAAGCTGTTTTTTCACCTATTCCTTTAACGCCTGGAACATTATCGGAAGAATCTCCCATTAAGGCTTTTAAATCAATCATTTTTATGGGATCAATGCCATAATCTTCAATAAATTTTTCTTTAGTATATCTAATATAATCTTTACTTTTTAATAACTTTACTTCAACTTCTTCATTAATTAGTTGCAATAAATCTTTATCAGAAGAAACAATCGTTGCAATAAAATCTTTATCATCAAGAGCCATTTTACTTAAGGTACCAATAATGTCATCTGCTTCATAATTTTCTAATTCTATATGTTTAATTCCCATTGCATCTAATAATTCTTTTGATTTATTTAACTGAATTATTAATTCATTAGGAGTCGCACTTCTTCCTGCTTTATATTCTTTATATTTATCATGTCTAAAGTTTTTCCCAATATCATAAGCAACGGCCATAAATGTTGGCTTTTCTTCATCTATTATTTTGTTAATCATATTAGTAAAACCATATAAAGCATTAGTAGGATAATTCTTACTATTAACCATTAAATTACCTGTTGCTGCTGTTGCATAGTAACTTCTAAATATTAAATTATTACCATCAACTAGAATTATTTTTTCCATGTTTTCATCACCATTTTTATTTTATAATAAATATTATAAAAAAACTATTGTATAAGTTAATATCCTTGATTATTTTGCTAAAAAGTAGTAGTATATCAAATGCATTGTGAGGGGTTATTATGTGCAATTACGGAGAAAAATATAGAAATTTATACAATAGGATTTTAAATAAACTACATATAATTGAAAAAGAAGGAAAAAACATACAAGAAGATATTGATGCACTATATAGTATAAATAAAAGTGTTAATTCTTGGCTTCAATGTAATTTAAATTATAATGGCATAAGAACGGTTTATGATAAAGGTATAAGGTTGCTTAATAAATTGAATAATCAAATTGAAAATAAATATGAATATAATATTAAACATAAAAATGTTGATTATTTAATTGATTTAAGTAGTTCTATTATTAATTGTTTAGGTAAAATAAACTCTAATTTAGATAGTTTTTCTAAGGATTTTATAAATGATATATATAGAATAGCTTATCAGGTTATTAAATTAGAATTTTATTATTATAATAGTTCTAGTGTATGGAATTATTGTAAAGAGAATGAAAGTCATTTATTACATATTAGTAGAGATATTATTAAGGATGCTAAAAAGTATAATTATAATATATTAAATAGAGATAAGATTGTTAATGATGATTTTATTAGAACTATTAGTAAAAAAGAAAGTAAAGTTTTAGAAGCTAATTTATTTAGATTATTAGATGAATTAAAAAGAAAATTAGATGATATTATTAAAGAAATAAGTAAGAATAAAAGTAAAATTGTTAGTAATAAGAAAGATATTGCTAGTGTTAAATTAAAGATTGAAGAGCAAAAGAAGTATAGGACTAAATGTATTTTAAAGGCAATAAGTTCTTGGTTATTAACTATAATGGTTTTAGGTGGAGCTGTATATGGTGGTGCTAAAACGAAGAAGTATCGTAATTATGTAGCAAAGTATTCTTCAATAGATGATTCTATTACTGAGTTAGATAATGTATATAAGAGTGATATTGATTCATTACATACTTATATGGTTGTCTATGGGGATGCTAATAATAAGGATGATAAATATTATAGAGATGCTTATGTATTTAATTTATCTAGTATTAAATCGAATAATATAGAAGATTATATGGGCATTGATTTATCTTGTTATGATTATAAAATTGATTCTATTGTGGAAGATAATCCAGTTAGTATTAATGAATATGTTGAAATATATAAACAAATGGTTGATAAGAATGATTATAATCGTGATTTTTCAGTTAATGATATGTTTCTTTATATGATTACTTTAATTATTTTATCTTTAAATTTAGAAAAGTTATGTGTTCTTTTATATAGTAGATCTAAATTTGGAATTATATCTCCTTGGATTAATTTATATAATGATTTAAGAGTTAATGGTAATAATGGTGAATCTTTTGAGGATAAATATAAAAGATTATCTAGTGATAATTATGAACTTAAGAATGATGTTAATGAATTATTAAAAGATAAGGAATTTATTTTAAGTTTATATAACGATATTGTTAATAATAAAGAATTTAATCATAAGTTTGATATTAATAATAAAATAAAAAGAATCAAGTAGATGTTATTTGATTCTTTTATTGTGTTATAAATTTATTCAAGTATGTATGGATTGCTTTCTGTTCCATCTCCATCAGAAATAACGACATCAGATTTTAAGAAAAGGGCTGGACGAACACTAGCATTGCCGGACGCATTGTCGTCGGTGACTTTCACGCCCAAATAGACAAAGAACGCACTACTCTCACGACCAGAATCAGGGGACAAAGTCCATTGAGGTGCACTGTTAAATAACCAGTTATTTGCTTTACTATCAGCATCATCACAATTAATTAAATTACCTCTACATGTTGTATCTGTTGATGCATATCCATAATCTGATGGATACATTAATCCAACCTTTCCATCCCAGTAGTCAGTTCTTGTTATTCCATCAGATGGATCGCTCACATGTGTTGTTCCTCTTTCATATGTATACATATTAGATGCAGATACTTCTCCTGTTGAATATCCACCTAGGTTCCATCTTACTGCTGCTATTTTATCTATTGATGAAGAATTTATATTTTTTTTATATTCATATGTTCCGTTTTTTGAATTATTAGAGCTATTGTACCATGTTGTAGTTCCCGTTGTTAAATTTGATAGATAACCTTCTGTTATATCATCACGACAATATTTTGTAGATTTTCCATCACAGTTTAATTCATACATCAAATCTGCTTGACTCCATTCATTGATACCATACCCTTCATTTTTTGTTGATTCAGAACTATCCCATGAATAATTTCCCAATGAATCATTTCTTACTATTTTTACAAGTTTTTCATATTTTTTTGTTTCAACATTATATACATTAAATATACCAATTATTCGCCATATTTCATCATTAAATTTTAGATAATTATTCGGATATGCTCCTACATACCTTAAGTTATCATAAGCATCTGTTTCTGTATCCGCTATTATATTATTAGGTATATTTCCTAATAATTTTATGTTGTATTTTTCATTTGTTGCACTTAAATTTTGAATATTGTAAGCTCCAGTTCCATCTTTTTGTAATCCATCTGGTGTTATTCCATTGGAATCTTTTTCTTTTTCTTCATAAATTTGAGTTATTGTTTGGGCCGCTGTGGCTTTTTCATCATAATTTATAACTATTTTTCCATTAAATGTTTTTCCTTTTTCACTATCTTGGTTTTCATTATTATCAGGAAATTGAATTATTAAATTAAACGTTATAGTTTGATCATTTAAACTTGCTGGAAATTTTCCTGTTACCATCTCAGTATATTTTTTTCCGTTTTTAAATGTTCCATGAGTATATCCTGTGTATGTTTCATTTCCAGGTACTGTTTGATTTTTATAATCTTTTTCTGTTTTGCCTGTTTCTGGTTTTATTACATAATTTGCTGTTACATTTGAGTTTGCTGGTCTATTTACTTCTTTTATATAATAATGCATCATGCCATCACTAAAGGTTGAGGTATATTGTACTCCTACTTTATATGGCATTGGAAGTCCATCACCTTCACTCATTCCTACTGTTGTATTTGATCCAGTTAATGTAAATGTTTTATCAACTAATATCTTATTACTTGGTTGAATATTTGTTACTGGTACTATATTATCTGTTCCATCATCGTAAGTAATAAGCATACGACCTGTTTCAGATTTTACTTCAGCTGTTGATCCTTCCGGATTATTTGCTGTAAAGAATGCATATGTTACTCCTGCAAATATGATTACCAGAATAGCAACAGTTGCAACTATTATGATTGTTAATACTCTTTGATTATTGTTTTCCATAAAAAAATTTCACTACCTATCTTATAGTGAAATTATATCTCGGTTTACCCCCCCGTCAAGCGAACATTTGTCTTTTCATAATTTAATTGAAAAATGTTCGCTTGACGGATAATTTTATTGCAAGTGTAATAAAGTATTAATAAAAGTTAAGAAAAATTCATAATCTAGATAAATTATTAATAAACTTGAGATTAAGAATGGACCAAATGGTAACATATTATCTTTGTTTCTTATAGTTACATATATTGCATATGGGAACGCTAAGAAAGCTCCAAATATTATATAAAATATTCCCAATTTAGGACCTAATACTAAACCAGCTATAAATGATAATTTAATATCTCCACCACCTAATGATTCTTTTTTGAATATAAGATTTCCTAAAAGCATTATCGTATACATTATGGCAAATATTAGAATACCACTTCCTATAGAGTACAAAACATTAACAAATGGTTCCATAAATAATTTTATTATAATAATTAAGATGCTGCCTATTATTATAGGACTATCTAAAATTATATAGTAATTTATGTCACTTACAAAAATTATTGTTGTTAAACTAGATAATATTATTGCAATTAGAAATTCTAATGATATTCCAAATGTGTAGTAACTTATTAAGAATAGCATTCCAGTAAATAATTCAGTTGCAGGATACCAAACTGATATTCTTGTATGGCAATTACTACATTTTCCTTTTAATAAAATATAGGAAAATAATGGTATATTTTCATACCATTTTAATTTATGATTACATTTTTCACAATGACTTCCAGGAAAAACTATTGATTCATTATTAGATAAACGCATTCCAACTACGTTAAAAAAAGAACCAAACATTAAACCTAAAATAAATACGTATACTGCTATCATAACTTCTCCTATTTAATTTGTTCATATAATCCGAACATTGGTAAGATTACAGCTAAAACTATTCCTCCAACAACAACAGCTAAAAATATAATCATAACAGGCTCTAGCAATGCTTGTAAATTATCTACTAAAGATTTATGTTCTACTTGATAGTAATTTGCTACTTTTTCCATCATTTCAGCCAATTCTCCAGTAGATTCTCCAGTTACTATCATATAATAAGCAACTTCAGGGACAGCCCACTGATTATAGAATGATTCTGATATTTTTTCTCCTCTAGCAATATTATTAATGGTTTTTAACATTATTTCTCTGTATATTTCATTACTTGTTACTTCATATAATAAATTAATACTATCAGTTATAAATACATTATTTTTTAGTAATGATGCAAATGTTTTAGCAAAAATATTCATTTCTTTATAAATTATAATTTTTCCAAATAAAGGTAATCTCATTGATACTTCTTGGATGAACTTTCTAAATTCTTTTACATTTTTATATAATATTATATTTATAAGTATAATTAGTAATGCTACCAATAAAATTTTAACAATATTTAATTGAAGGAAAGCACTTGCATCTAACAAAAACTGAGTAAACGGATTTAATTTAGCTCCGGCTTCACTATATACTCCCTCGAATTTCGGCATAACATATAATAAAATAAATGTGATTACCCCTACGGAAAATACAGAAATTATTGTCGGATACATTAAAGCACTTACCATTGCTTTTCTAGTATTTTCTACTTCAGTATAGTAATTTGCCATATCATCTAAAGTACTTTCTAGTTCTCCTGTTGCTTCAGCAGTTTTAATCATACTTATTAAAAGTGCTGGAAATGTTTTTCCTTGTTTAGCTAATGAGGTAGAAAAAGATTCTCCTAGTGTTAAATTATATACTATAGAATCATACAATCTTTTCTTAGATCTCTTTTTTCCTAATTGTTTACTTAATATACGCATTGATTCAGTTAAGGTTATACCTGATTTAATATAAGTAGATAACTGGGTTAACCAAAAAACTAAATCTTTGGTAGACATTTTTGTTTGAAATTGACTATCTGGTCCATATAGAATATTGATAAGTTTAGATGTTTGAATACTTAAGACTTTAAAATTTTCGTTAGTTAAATAGGTTAAAACTTCCATTTTTGATAACGCAATAAATATATTAGTTTCTTTTTTACCTTTAGGATCAATTGCAGTATATTTAAATGCGACAGGTGTTTCACTACGTTTTTTTTCTTTTTGAATTTCTAAAATTAATTTTCTATTTTGTTCATCAATTTTTCTTTTACGTTCTCTATTTATAGACAAATTATCCCATTTTTCTTTTAGCATTTCACTCAAAGATAATTTTTTCTTCGCTTCAGGGGGATTTTCTTCTGTTGATGCTCGTTCTGATGTATCTAGATTTACTTCTTCGTAAGGCGCTATTTCAGTTAAATTTATTTTAGTTTTTCGGGAATCATAGATTTTATCAATTATTAAATTATAAATATATATAAGAGGATAAAATATTCCGTAAGTTGTGTAATAACAACCTAAAGAAACATACTTTAAGAAAATAATTAATGGTTTAAATATAAAGGTAAATCCAATAAATTCATAATCAAGTATATTAAAAATAAAACCTACAACATAATAGATTCCTATGAAAGGTAATGATAAAAAATATAAGAATTTATTTTGATCTTTTGTTTTCATAATACCTCTCTATCTTATAATGAGTATAACACTTTATTTAAAACTTGTAAATTGTTAAGGTCTACGTAATTAATTATTTTCATATAATTAAGCGAGGTTAATATGAATAATGATATTTTAAATACTTTATTAAAAGGAGCTTCAAAATCGTTATATATTATAAATGAAGCTTTACCGATATATAAAGATACAGCACCAGTTGTTAAAAAAGTTAAGGATTTTGTAGTTAATAAAAAAGGTAATATTACTACAGGTAACATAATTAAAAATAGTAGTATTAATAAAAATAAAAATATAAATATAAAAAAAGAATTAGTTACTAAACAAAATAGTAATAATCCTAAATTTTTTGTATAATTTCATTTAGTTTATCAGTAAATTCCTTTTGTCTTTCTTCTAATTTTTCTTTTGTTTTGGCTTCAAAACGCATTGTTATGGTTGGGCCAGTATTACTTTTTCTAATTAAAGAAAAACCATCTTCATATTCAACTCTAACTCCATCAGTAAAATTACAATTATAATTTTTAGATAAAGCATATTTTTTTATAGATTCAATTATTTCTACTTTTTTAGTATCATTAACAGTAATGCGGATTTCCTCAGTAGAATAATATTTTTCCATATCCATTGTTAACTTGGAAGATTCTACACTTCTATTCATTATTAATTTAGCCATTCTAAGTCCAGCATACAATCCGTCGTCAAATCCATAATAGTCATCTTTAAAGAAAATATGACCTGAGTATTCACCACCTAAAAGGGATGGTAAATCATGACAATATGTTTCAATATAAGCAGATCCGTTTTTAACTATTACAGGTGTTCCACCTTGTTTTTTTATTTCATGTTCTATGGCTTTGGAACATTTGATGTCAATTACAATATTTTTATTTTCATTTTGATTTATTATTTCTTTGCAAAAGATAGCAACTAAATAATCAGTTGAAATAATATTTCCAGCATTATCAACTATTCCTACTCTATCGGCATCTCCATCAAAAGCGATTCCTAAATCAAATTTTCTTAATTTAACTTCATCAATTAACCATTTTAAATTTTTACTTACGTTAGGATCGGGATTATGAACAGGAAAACTACCATCTGATTCAGAATTTATATAGGAAACATTGTTAAAAATTTTTGAATATACTTTTTTAACAATAATTGAGGCTGTTCCATTTCCACAATCAACTACTACTTTTTTATTTATTTTGCCAAATTTATTTATTAGCATATTAGCATAATCATCATTAATACTGATGTTTGTTAAAGATCCATTTCCACTTACTTCTTTTCTTTCCTTAATATACTTGTATAGAATTTGTAATTCTTCTTGTCTTAAATGAAGATGTTCTAATCCAAATATTTTAATACCATTATCATCTTTATCATTATGGGATGCTGTTATCATCAAGGCATAATCAATATTTTTAATAAAGGTTGCATAATTTAACATAGGTGTAGTTACTAAACCAATATCAATTACGTTTATTCCTGAAGATATTAATGACTCTATTAATGCTTTATTTAGAGATTCACTACTTAATCTATTATCATGACCAACAATACATTTATTATAATTATGTTCTTTTATATAATAAGCAAAAGCGTGTCCTATGATTCTTACTGTTTCTTCATTAATTTCATTAGGATATCTTCCTCTTATATCATTTTCTCTTAATATATTTTCTTTCATTTTTTATTTCCTTTTTAGTCTTTTATTATTAAACTTTTAGCATCTTCCATTTCTTTAGGAATAGCTATATCCATATAGTCTAGTAAAGTTGGAGCTACATTAGTTAGGTCTCCACTTTTTTTAAGTTTTAGATTATCATCAGTTATTATGAAGGGAACTTTTGATAAACTATGGGTTGTTATTATTTCATCATTATCTGTTAACATTTCATCACAATTACCATGGTCTGCTAAGATAAATACTTTGTAAAAATTATCAATACTATAATTAACAATATATTCTAATAATTTATCTAATCCTTTAAGTGATTCAATAGTTGCTTCTAAATTGCCAGTATGGCCTAACATATCGGGATTAGCATAATTTACTAAAATAAAATCATAATTTTTATTTATAGCACTTTTTACTTTTCTTGTAACATCAGTTGCACTCATTAAGGGAGTTTGATCATAGGTTGATACTTTTGGTGATTCTACTAAATAGTTATCACATAATGGGAATTTTTTTGATAATTCAGCATTAAAGAAATATGTTACATGAGAGTACTTTTCGGTTTCGGCAATTCTAGCTTGGGTTATTTTTAAATCAGAAAAGTATTTACCAATTGGATAGATATTTTCTCTAGGTAATTCAAAAAGTGTATGAATATTTGTTACATCATTTACTTCAAACATATTCCAAGCATTAACTTGAAAATCAGTTTTAAATTCAGAAAAATCTGGGTTGGTTAATGCAGATAATATTTGTCGAGCACGATCTGGTCTAAAATTAAACCATAATAAGGTATCTTCTTGTTTAATACAAGCATCATCTGTAACTAACATTGGTGGTAAAAATTCATCTGTTATATTTTTCTTATAGCAATTATTTATAGCTAAGTTATAATCGATAACTTTAAATCCTTTGTTCTTCATTACTAAATCGTAATATTTTTGGGTTCTATCCCATTTATTATCACGATCCATAGCATAATATCTTCCACAAATTGTTCCAACAAAACCTAATTTTTCACTTCTTAATAAATTATCTACTTCATTAATGAATTTTAAACTTGATTTTATATATGTATCTCTACCATCTGTGATAGCATGAAATACGATTTTTTTGATTCCTTTTTCCTTTAATAAGGGAATTAATTTTAAAACATATCCCAAATGAGAATGAACTCCTCCATCTGATGTTAATCCCATTAAATGAAGTGTTGATTTATTCTTTTTAGTAGTTTCTAGAAGATTGCTAAATTCTTCATTTTCTAAGATTCTTTTAGTAAAGATTTCTTCATTAATAACAGTTATTTTTTGTTTTATTTGTTTGCCTAAACCAATTACTTCATGGCATACTTCACTATTACCAAATTGTCCATCTGGTAATCCGACATATTCTCCGGATGCTTCCAAAAGAGCATTAGGATATTTTTCTAATAATGAATTAAAATAGGTCATATTAGCTAATTTGACGGCATTACCATGTTCATTTTCTCTTATTCCAAAGCCATCTAGGATTATCATTAATATTTTTTTCATTATAAATCTCCTTTAATATCTTCATTAAATATTCCTTTTAATGAATGTGATTCTATGTCGTAATAAATTACGAACTTTTTATTTCTCATTCCTTCATTAGTTATAGGGTTTATAACTGTATTTTCATTACTACCGTTTTTTGTATTACTATAGTATATATTTTTATCTATAATTGTACCTACATCGTATTCTTTGGCACAACTTGATTTTATTTCACACAATTCTTTTTCTGGTTTAATATTGTCTAGTTTGAAATCTTCGTCATCTGTTGTATTAATATAATTTATGGTTGCCTCAATAATCATTCTTTTAATATTTTCATAATTTTTTTCTTTAACTGTTTTAACAGAACTTTGAACTGTTCCTATAGTTAGTACAGAAATAAGCCCTAAAATTATTATACTTGCTATAATTTCAACTAGTGTAAATCCTTTTTTATTCATATACCATCACATAATTATAATATCATAATAATTAAAAAAAAGGTAGAATTTTAAATTCTACCTTCTAGTTATAACTATTTTGATTGTTGATACTTTAGGTATCAATTTTACTCTAACGTCATCTGATGTTACTTTTACTTCTACTTCATGAGTTCCAGCTGTCAATCCACTTAAATCTACTGTTGCAATTATCTTAGTTTGATCAAATGAGTTAAGAACACTTTCTACTCCTTTTGCTATAACAGTTACGGTATTGTCATATCCGCTTGCTATACCAGCAGTATACCCATTTGCTAAATTTGTATGTTCAATACCAATACCTTCGAACTCTTTACTTATTTCTTGTTCTAATTTGATATCAACATTTGTTGTTGTTTCTGACATATACCTTACACCAGATGGTTTTGTTAGGGTTACAGCAACTGTTTTATTTTCAGATAAATCATCAACTGATAATGATGCTTCAATATATTGTAAGTTTTTAATTGCTTCTTCATCGCCATATACACTTACCTTTTGAATTGAAGATGTTAAACTACTGATAGCATAACCATTTTTTAAGTTTCCAGTTGTAGTTACTTTAACTGGTAATTCAGCATAATATGAATCAACAACTACTGATGCATTAATTTTAGCTGGTACTGTTTCGACATTTTCAATAATGCTTCCATCACTAGCATAAGCAACTAGAATTATTGAATCAATTGTAAATGTTCCTTTTTCAGTTAAGTTAGCTGCTTTTAAATCTATAAGTGCTTTAACTTTAGCTATTTTATTTAAAGTTTCTTCTGAACCTCTTACATAGACACTATTACGATCTAATTTAACACTCTTAATACTTAATTTTTTGTTTAATTTATCTTCATTAAGTAGGTCATATTCAATATTCTTTTCGCTGCTAACTTTTTTACTTATCTTAACATTTATAGTACTTGGATCTAATTTATAGTTGACACTATCGATGTTATGATTATATTTTAATTTTACTTTATATGTTCCAGGTTTATAATCACTTAAATCTAAAACAACTTCATGTTCTCCAATTTGTTTTGCAAGATATAAATCACTTTTTCGTCCAATTAATGTTATATCTACTGATTTTGGAACCCCTTCAACTACATAAGCTTCTTCATTATAAATTACGTTAACTTTTTGATCGGATAATATTTCTGCTTCATCGCTTAATAAATTAATAGATTTTGTATCAATTAAAACAAATACTATTATGGCACAAAATAGTGATATATATATTAAAACATTTGGTCTATTTAATATTCTTTCTATTTTACCGCTATTGTTTCTTGATAATTCATTTATTCTATATACTAATCTACTTATGGGAACAACTATGTATTTATCAATCAATGAATAAATAAATTTAAATAATTTAATGATAGGTTTAAATATCTTCATCAGAATTTACCTCCTCATCAGCATCATAGAATACATCCATTTTTGGTTTTAATTCGTCTAATAGCATTAATTTAAATTCTTCTAATGTTAGATTATAATTTAAATAATTATCTACTGCTATACTGATTCTACCTGTTTCTTCAGATACTACTAAAGCAATAGCATCTGTTTCTTCAGCTACTCCTAAAGCGGCTCTATGTCTAGTTCCTAATTTTTTACTAACATTAGGATTCATACTTGTTTTGAAAACAGCTCCGGCACAAGTTAATTTGTCTCCTTGAATAATTACTCCACCATCATGTAATGGGTTATTTGGGAAAAATATAGCTTCTAAAAGTGGGGCTGTTATGTCTGAATATATTTTGTTTGCAGGTGCAATATAGTCTTGTAATGAAACGTTTCTTTCAATAACTATTAAAGCTCCAATACGATTTCTTTTTAAATATTCAACTGCACTTACAATTTCAAAAACAACTTTTTCTCTTTCATCAACTGTTAAAACTTTATGTCTTCCTAGTAATTGACTTCTTCCAATGCTTTCTAGAATATTTCTGATTTCTGGTTGAAAAATAATTATTAGGGCAAGTGGTCCCCAAGAAATAACATATTCAAGTAGCATACCTATTGTATATAAATCAAGTAAATTACTAATTATTTTGATTGCTATTAATAAAGCTGCTCCTTTAAATATAAGGACTAACTTTATATTATTTTTTAAGTTTTTTAATAAATAATAGAACATAAGCCATACAAGGCTGATGTCAATTATTTTGGTAATTATACTCCATATAGATGTAAATGTCACAATTCATCTCTCCTTACTTCTTATTAGTATAACATTTAAGATATAAAAATACTATAAACGTTTTATTTTAAATTATTTAAATCAATATTTTTATCTTTTTTGTTAGTTGATTCTTTGGTATCTTTTGGAACATCAATTTTAGGTTTGATATCTTCTGTAATATCTTCTTTTAAGATATCCTTTTCTTTGCTATCTTTATTTTTACTATGATCAACAATATAACCAATTATAGCAAAAACAACAAAACTTCCTAAAGTTAACACTAATAAAAGATTTTCTTTAATAAATTCCATTTTATTCCTCCTATTATATTATATATTTATTACTACTAAGATATAGCAAGTGTTTGATTGTTAGGCATTATTTGAATAAAAGTGTTGCCGTCATTTACTTGAATTTCTTTACCATTATTGTATTTATAAACTGTTGCAGAACTACGAGAATCTTTCTTCCAAGTAATTGGTACAGCATATCCATTACTAATATAGTAACCTGTTCCTGTTCCAACATTATCAATAGTTTGTCTTCCTTTATCATCACCTTGAATGTTACTATATTTAACTTTATAAACAATTATATTTTTAACTGTTAATTGTTTTCCAGTTACATAGTCATTTTGACTCTTATTATTTACGCTTCTTAAATAAATATTTTTGTCTGTGTCATATTCATAATTCGTTGTTGTGTTACTTGAATATTTAATGTCTACTTTATTTGCTGGAATAGCACCTTCCATTTGAGATATATCAATATTATCAACACTATAATTAAGTAATAAATCTTTATTTCTTTCAGTGCGTTTAGATCTTATTCCTTTACCTAGTTTTTCAATATTTGTAAATAAGGTGAATTCATAGGTTTTTGATGCTGATTTATCGCGCCATCCAGTGGTTGACTCATTTACTTCAATGCGATCAACTCCTAATTTTGACCAATCCTCTCTAGCTTGTGGACTATAACCATGATGAACATATATTGCATCATTTTCTAATGCATAATCTAAATAATAGTGTCTTGCGCTTCTTATAGATCCAATTCTTTCAGTTGTTTGATCTAGAAATAAAGCTAAATATCTTGTTATGCCACCTTCAACCATCAATTCATAAACCATGTATGCATCTTGAAGACCTGATTGTAGCTTACGAGC
Source organism: uncultured Bacilli bacterium (assembly GCA_947522695.1). Taxonomy (GTDB): domain Bacteria; phylum Bacillota_I; class Bacilli_A; order RF39; family UBA660; genus CAG-533. Next base: position 18,391 of record CANNTX010000013.1, read on the forward strand.
TCCTTCAACATTATTAATCATTACAGCATATGGTCTACTTTTAGATTCTTCATTAACAATGTTTAACTTCTTTATGGTTGTTGTAGTTGTTGAATTATTGTTTTCATTATTATTTTTATTCTTTTTAGATGTTGTCAAATAAATTAATGTTCCTAATAATGCGACAACAACTAAAACGATAATTATTAATAAATATTCTTTTTTTATTTTCTTACTTTTCATTTTTAAATCTCCTACTATTAATGATAACATAATTAAAATTTTTTTAAAACCATATTTTTTACATTGTAAATAAAATAATGATTTGATATACTATTTTTGGTGATTGTTATGGATTTGTTAAAAAAATTTTGGGAGAATCCTTTAATAAAAAAATTAATTATTGGAACAGGAATCTTTTTATTAATTATAATTTTTTTAATGATATTTGTTTCTTGTTCAAGCAAAGGAAAAATATATTCTTATAATGAGATTGAGAAAATATTAATTCAAAAGACTAAGGCAGCTTATGGAAAAGGTAGTAACTTACCAGGTTTAAATCAAAAAATAGATATTAGTATTGAAGAATTAGTAAATAAAGGGTTAGTTAAAACTATAAATGAATATACTCAAGATGAAACTACTAGTTGTTCTGCTAAGGTAACCATTTATAATAATAACGGATATTATTTATATGAGCCAAATATAAATTGTGGAGAAAAATATAAAACTAAAACATTACAAGAAACTTTAATTAAGGATAGTTTAGTTGAAACTGGTAATGGTTTATATAAAGTTGATGATGAATATATTTTTAAAGGTGACAACGTTAAAAATTATATAAAATTAAATGATGTATTATATAGAATTGTTTCTATTAATTCTGATGGTAGTGTTAGATTAATGGAAAATAAAAAGAATTCAGAAAGCACTATGACTACATGGGATGATAGATATAATACTGACAAACAATATAATGCTGGAATAAATAATTATTCAGCTAATGGTTTAAATAGTAGAATTAAAGATAAAATTCATAGTATTTATGAAGGTGATACTTATACTGATGATGTTAAAGCATATTTTATTAATAAAGAAAGTTGTATAGGAAAAAGAAGTATTAATGAACTAGAAAATACGGGAATTTATGAATGTGCAGTAAAATCAGAATCTTATCCTATTTCAATTTTAGCATTATATGAATATTCGAGGGCTAGTTTAGATCCTAATTGCACAGGATTTGTAAACTCATCTTGTACTAATTATAATTATTTCACTAGTATTTCTAATGGGTTTTGGACTTTAACAGCTGATAAAGATACTAGCTACAAAGCTTATAAGATTTCTGGTGGATCTGTTATGAAATCGAATGCAAGTAATCCAGCATATTTATTAATTGTAATTAATATAAATGGAAATACGGTTATTAATTCAGAAGGTAATGGTTCCGAGAATAATCCTTACATAATAAATATGGGAAAAACAAAATAATTAATTAGAAAGTCATTTCTTAAAATAGAAATGATTTTTTCGTTATAAAAAAAGATTTAATTATATTTAATTAAACCTTTATCTACTTCCTCTAATGCTCTACCTAACTCTTTTTTATTATGATACTCATTTTCTGGAAGTTGGTAGTGTCCAGTTTCTTTCATCTGAATACTTCTTTTTGCTATGATATGTACTAACTTATATTTTGAATCAACATAATTTAGTATTTTATCAATTGACGGATATAGCATATTTTATCTCTCCTCTATGATATAAATATACTACATAATTTTGGATAAAAATATATTTTAGTAAATAAGTGTACACTTATTTTACAATATTAATTATCTGCATTTACAACTATCGTCATATACATTACATATTTCATCTTCTTCCGAACAAGTGAAACATGGAGTGCATGTATGATGATAAATGTGATGATTAATTATTCTTGTATGAACTGGTTTAACATGTTTTACTTCATGACATATTTCACGATGGCATACTCTTTCACATGGACATTCATAAATTGGTGCTGACATTTGATCAGTCATATATGGTGTATTCATCATTTGATCGTTCATCATAAAATCGTCAACGCATCTTTTTTCCTTCATAAAAAATACACTATCCTTTCTAGTGTATTTTATGTTTAATTTTAATTTAGGTTATTTTCTTTTAGATAAATATTTGCCTTTATGTTTTCCTTGATTTAAATATATAGCTGTAGTTGCTGCGATTCCTAGTCCACTTGCTACCATTATGCCGGCGCATTCATATATAGGACTGTCATCACCGGTTTTTGGAACATCATTTTTTCCAGGTTCTGTTGGAGTAGTAGGCTTTGTTGGTTCTGTCGGTGTATTTTCATATGTTTTTTTAGTAGTAGCATCACAACCCTTATTAGTACAATGATATGTTATTTCATAACCATTTGATGTAATTGTTTTAGTTCCGCCGTCCCATTTATGTCCTGGGGCAGGTATTTCATAATGTCTTATTTCTTTAGCTCCACACTTTTCACAATAATATACTTCATCATAAGATCCACTTTCAGTACATGATGGTGTTTTTTGATTTATGACATCATCAGCTACAGATGGATAAACATGTTTACATTCTACTGAGTTGCTACCATTATTTTTTGTTTCTTTATTGTTATTATTGTTATTATTGTTATTATTGTTATTATTGTTATTGTCGTTATTGTTGTTATTGTTGTTATTGTTGTTATTGTTGTTATTGTTGTTATTGTTGTTATTGTTGTTATTGTTGTTATTATTGTTATTATTGTTATTATTGTTATTGTTGTTACTATCTGAATATCCAGGAACTAACTCACTTATAGCACTATCTATATCAATAGGACTCATATCTACTTCATCAGCATAAGCAGTTAATTTTGGAGTTGTTAATAATACTCCTGCTAATGCGATTGCATATAATCTTCTTTTTAAATTTTTATTCATTTTTAAAACCCTCTTTCTTGATTACGTTTGATATTATAGCATATATTCTATAAAAATGCAAACATTTTTATGTTATTTGATTTTTCTTTATTTATTTCTTTCCTAAATATTTGCCTTTATAAGGTTTATTTAGTTTTATTTTATCAATTTTTTTAATTTTAATTTTATTTAATTTTTTTATTTTATGTGCCGCATACATACTTGTGCCAGCTATTCCCAACGAAGTTAAGGCGACTTTAATATTACTATTAGAATCATTATATTCAATTATATTATCATTTTGATTTTGATCAATATTATTATTTACTTGTTCGGTTGGGGCAACATAATTTACATGTTCAATAACTTCAGCATTACATCCATTATTTTGACATCTATTAATAATATCATATCCGTTTTCATTAATATTTTCTATTGAAGCGTTACTCCAATTATGACCTAATGATTCGATTATTTTTGGCATCACTCTTGTTTCTCCACACTTAACGCAATAATATACCTCATCATAACTTCCATTTTCTGTACATGTTGGATTAATAAAATTAATTATCTTATCTGGATTTTCTTCATATAAATGATAACAATTATTTTGATTATTATTTGATTCTGTATAATTTGGAACTAATTCACTTATGGCTTTTTCAACATCTATTGTTGTATCTACTTCTTCAGCATAAGCTTTCATTTTTGGAATAATAAATATAATTCCTGATAATGCTAAAGCATAGACTCTTCTTTTCAATTCTCTATTCATAAAATCCCCCTCAAATGTATAGCTATTGTACCATATATTTTATAAAACCGCAAACATTTTTTTGCATTTTAAAATATAGATAATACAATTATTATCATTTTTTACAATTTATTATTTTTAATATCTTCTAAACCTTCTAATTTTAAATTAATTATATCTTCTTCTAATTTTTTTCGATATTCTTCTAAATCAGATATATTTTCTACTTTAAAAGGAGTTCCAAATCTTAGATTTAAATGATTGTTTTTGGAAGTGTACTTACCAGTAACTGCACAAGGAACTATTGTTGCTCCGGTTTTGGCAGCTAAAGATACTGCACCAAATTTAATTGGTAATAACTGAGATAATTCATATTCTTCTTTAGTTATTATATTTTTTTTAACTAATTTTTCTAAATATGGATATATGTTTAAAGCATTTTCTTTATATTCTTTTAAAGTTATACGATTATCCTCTAGAAGTTTATCTAACAGATTTAATTCAGATATACATACTTGGTTATTTTTTAAAGTTTTAATAAAATTTTTATAACTTAATTTATCTTGATATAGTTCATATAATTTTTTATTTATTTCTTCTTTTCCAAATACTTGATTTCTAGTTCCTTCTGGAAATAATCCAATGACATAACCATTATTAAGCAAATTTATTGCTTCACCTTTGGCATTCTCATCATGGATTTCTCTATCTACTCTTATACAACCAACTGTTTTAAAGAACCAACCAAATTTTCCATCTAAATGTTCTTTTTTAGCCATATAGTGAATCATTCTATTAGTTGAAATAAGTGCTGTATTTTGATCAAACAAGTGAAGATGGTTAGAACAAATTATAACAGGACCTTCATTTGGAATTGCTTCTTTATTAATAATTGTAGGATGATAATATAGTTTATATATTGGTTTTAAAATTGTTAAAAATATTTTATATCCTATTTTGTGCGGTTCTTTCATTTCTTTTTCTCAAACTTTCTAGTACATTCTTCTTCTAATTTTTTAAAGTTTACCTTTCCTATTAAAGTTTTGGGTACATTTTTAATATAGTTGTAACGATAAGGCATTGAATATTTAGCAATGGATTTTTCACAGAATTTTTTAATATCATCTGTTAATTCGGCACTTTCATTATAATTATCTTTTAAAACGATATTAGCTATTGGAACTTGTTTTTTATATGGATGCGGTATTCCAACAACTACTACATCTTCTATTGCTGGATGTTCTCTAATTATTTTTTCCATAACTGATGGATAAACATTATAACCATTAGTAACGATCATTCTTTTTAATCTTGATTTAAAGAAGATATAACCATCTTTATTGATGTAACCTAAATCGCCAGTATGTAAATATATTTTACCATCTTCATGCATTTTTAAGGTGTTTTTAGTTTCTTCTTCTTCATTTAAATATCCTAACATGACTGATGGACCATTAACACATATTTCGCCAACTTTATTGTTTCTTAGTTCTTTAGTTGTTCCTTCTTTGCAAATAACAATATTCATATCTGCTAAGGCTTTGCCAATACAGTTTTCTTTAAAGAAGAATCTTGGTGTTAATGAGCATGCGGCAGTTGATTCGGTTAGTCCATAGCCTAGCCTTATTTCAGCAATTGATCCGTGCGCTTTAAAATAATTATTTACTTTATCATTTAATTCTTTTGTTAAAATGTCTCCTCCACAAATAGCATTTTTAACGGATTTTAAATAATCTGATTTATCTTCATTATGTGTTAATGCTTCAAACATAGCTGGCACACCTATTAAAAATGCTGGCTTATATTTTTTGATTAATCTGGCAAAATCACTTTGTTTAAATCTTGGAACAAGTACGCAACGAAGTCCATTAATTAATGGTGTATGCACACTAACAGCAAGTCCAAAGCCATGAAATATAGGTAAAATTACTAGAGCTGAATCGCCAGTTCTAGCACCTGTTTGATTGGAACACTGTTTAGCAACAGCATTAAATCCTAGATTAGACAAACAAACTCCTTTTGGTTTTCCGGTTGTACCGCCTGAATAAAGAATAACTGCTTCATCTTTGGCTTTTACCGGATAAATATATTCACCAAAATATGATTCTCCTAAGGTCATGAATGATTTCCAAGATATTAAATCTTCACTATCAAATTTTATTCTTTCTTGTTTATTAATAAAATTAGTTACATCTGTATAAATATTTATTAGATTACGATAGGTAAATGACATTCCATCAGTTACACTAGAAATTATTATTTTCTTAGCACCTGCTTTGCGAGCTGCTTCAATTACTTTTTCGGCAAATAAATCAACAGTTAAAATATACTTACTTTGGGCGGCATCGATATAATACTCTACTTCATTAACGCTTGCTAGTGGATGAATCATGGATCCAACAGCGCCAATTAAATTTACTGCATAAAACATAATGATTGCTTCTGGCATATTAGGCATACAAATTGTTACTTTATCCTTTGGTTCAACACCTATCATTTTTAAACTTTTAGCACATTTGTTGATAAGTTCGTAAAATTTTTTATATGTAATGTTATTTCCGTAATATTCTAAAGCATAATTATAAGGATAATCATTAACTATTTTTTCTACTTCATTAATCATTGATCCTGTTGGATACTCTAAATGGTTAGTAGAGTCATCTCCCTTTTTTAATTCAACAGATTTTTCTTTATTAAATATTTTTTTTAAGTAATTCATTTATTATCACTTGCTTTCTTAATTAAATCTATTACTTTATCCTCTAAAACTTTCGTCTCTTTTTCAATATCTTCAGTTTTGGGATAATATGCTTCACCAAATATTATTTTTAATTTCCCCCTTTTATACATTCCATTAATGGCAAAGGGAACTATCTTAGATTTTGCTCTAATTGACATTACTACGGCACCTTTTTTAAATGGCATAATTAAATCATTGGTGCGATTAATTGTTCCTTCGGGAAAAATGCCTACTAATTCTTCATTATTTAATAAATCAACACATGTAGGAATAACTGATTTATCATGAATACGACGATTTACAGGAATAATTCCAACAGCTTTAAAAAAGTATTTTTTTATTCCTTTCATTAATTCATCTTTAGCAACATATCTTACTGGTCTTTTAGTTCCCATACCTACTGAAATAAAATCTAGATTATTAGTATGAGTACCTGCTAATATACATCTTCCTTCTTTAGGAATATATTCTTTGTTAATAACTTCTGGTTTATAAACAATTTTAAACAATACATAGACTAGTGGTCTTAATATTTTATATAACATCATCTTATTCATCACATAAAGTATTTTATCACATTTTATTTAAATATAAAAGGACAACTACGTGTCCTTAAGAGCTTAGATATTTTAGGGTAAAACATAAATAAAGAAAGGTTAGAAAGAAGAAAGATTATTATCATAAACTCTAATATATGGTATTCGAAATATTTTTATTTGAGTATTATGATGGCCTATTTATTATTCTTTTTTAATAAATCACGAATTTCTTCTAAAAGAAGTATTTGTTCATCTTTTTTAGGTGGTTCTTCTTTTTTATCTTCTTCTTTTTTCTTTCTTTGGAAACTATTTATTAATTTAATAACAACAAATATACACCATGCTACAATTAAGAAATCAATTACAGTTTGAATAAAGTTTCCATAATTAATAGTAGCATCTTTAAATTTAATTGATAAACTGGTAAAATCGATCCCACCAATGATAATTCCTACTAAAGGCATAATTATGTCATTAACTAAAGATGAAACTATTTTACTAAAAGCTCCACCTATGACAACACCTACTGCTAAATCAACGACATTACCACGAGAGATAAATTCTTTAAATTCTTTGATAAATTTTTTATTTGATTTAGCTAATTTTTCAGTAGCTTTTCTAATATCTTTTTCCATTATTTGATTTTTCCTTCCCATAAGCCGTGTTTATTACATAAAGCATATACTTTAATATCCTCGCTAAAAGGGAATGCGAAAGCGATTTCATCTTCTGGTGTAAAATTATATTCAATTACTTCATTTTCTCTTATTATAAATATATTTTTTATATAATGATTTTCTTCCATTACATGATCCATGGTGATATATAAAGTTCTATCTTTTTTTACTAGGTTTGGTACGTGGCTATTATTATCTTCATATTGAGGAGTTAATGTTTTCATATCTTCTCCACAACAAGATATTGTTGCAGAATCATTTAAAACTCTTATTGTACTGCCACATTTTTCACATTTTTTGATTATTAAATTTTCTATTTTAATCATTCCTTTCTGTTTTATTGTAACACTTTTAAAATAAATATGGTATACTTTTAATGGTAATTAAGTCCTCGTAGCTCAAGCAGGATAGAGCAATCCCCTCCTAAGGGATAGGTTGGCAGTTCGATTCTGCCCGGGGACACCATTATTAATGAATTATTTTAAAAAAGTATTACATAATAAAAAAAGAAACGTTATTTAAATAATAGTCCATTTCTTTTAATGTTTAAACACTCAACCAAAGTGTTATTTTTTATTAGTAATGTAATTTAAGAATGTTCTTCATAACTTTGATTGTTATTGTCATAAATATTAGTTATTTCAATATATAATGCTTGTCTTCCCATTGAATCATAACTTTTATTAAATTTCTTTCTTGATACTTTAATTGCTTTTTCATTTTTTAATGGATCATTAATGTAATAATAGTTTTTATCCATACCAACTATTACTACAACATGGGCATTTTTAGGATAAGTATAGGTTCTTGATTTATCATAACTAAACCATTCATAAATATCTTTTGCTTCACTATAATTAGTTGTTGTCCATACTAAGACAGGATTACCATTTTGAACATATTCTTCTAAAGGTAATTTATCATCAGAAGTATAAACATGACCTACTGTACCTTCGGGAAGTTTATTTTTAAAAATGGTATACAATGAATTTTTTATTACTGGTAAAAATGTTCCCCATCCTCTAGAAGAATCGCTAGGATCTCCAGCGTAATATTTACTTGGATCTGGTCCATATCTAAGACCATCTTTTTCATAAACTTCTTCCTTTGGTAAATAATTATCAACATATTCTTTCATGTCAATATCAATACCGTAATGTTTTAATATCATTGTGGCACTAGCTACTTCACAACCATTAGGATAATCAGGATTTTGCTGTACTAATGGAAAATTGTTAGTAATAAAACTATATTTTAAACTACTATAATATCTATTTAATATGTTTTCATAATCATAAAAGCTATAATTGTTATTTTTTTTTGAAAGTATTAATTGATTAGTATAATAATCATCTTTTAATGAAGGGATTATAGCTTGTTTTAATTTATCTTTTTCTCTTGAATATAATCTAAACCATATATAATTATTAGATATTATTCCTATTATTATTAAAAAAAGTATTAAAATTTTATATTTCTTTTTCATGTACATCACACCTTGATTATAACAAAGAATTAAGATTGAGGAATATTTATTTTATATTCTTGGTATTCTTTACGTAAATTTTATAAATTTTATTAGTTGAAATATGCATACTTAACTTATATAATTATGTTAGAGGTGTTTAGAGATTATGGAAGAATTTGTAAAGAAAGTTTATTCTAAGGCATTGCTTGTT
>CANNTX010000014.1 GCA_947522695.1 uncultured Bacilli bacterium
TTTATTTGGGCAATTAATAATAAACGTAGAATTAGTTATCCAGTTTTAGCTAAAGTGTATGATGCTGATTTAAGTACAACACTTGCAAGCTTTAAAGTACAGGATGAAAGTGGTAATGATATTAATACAAATATTAATTCTTTAGATGGAACAGTAGGATATACTACTGGGGTTAAAGATTCTAAATATGCATTACTATCAAATAATTTATTAGCTGATTCAGTTGGAGGTTTTGATAAATTAACAACTTCATATGAATTATCAGTAACATCTAATAAAATCGCATTATATGCAACCTTAACAAGCAGTGATGCATCATATGTATCTGGTTATGAACCAAGAACAATAGATTTAGATTATGGAAGAAATGTTGCGTTAATTAAAATAGTTAATAAAGATGGAAAAGAAAGATGTTATACTTTTATAATAAATAGAGTAGATGATAGAAATAATTCTAATTTACTAAAAAATGTTAAATTAAGTAGAGGAAGTATAGATTTTGATCCATATACAACAAATTATGATGTAAAAATAAGTAGATTTACTAAGAAGGTAAGTGTAAATGCAGAATTAGATAGCAGTACTTCAACATTTATAAAAGGATATGAACCAAGAGAAGTAGAAATAACAGAAGATAGACAATCAGTAGTACTTAAAGTAATAAGTGAAACTGGAAGTATAAGAAGTTATGTAATAACATTTATAAGAAATGGTGAAGATAAAGATAATGTAAATAGTACATATCTAAGTAGTTTAACAGTACCGGGAACAATGCTTGGATTTGATAAAGAAACCTATGATTATACAATAACTGTACCATATGAAACAGAAGATTTACCAATATATGCATTTGCTGAAGATGAAAATGCGACAGTTAAAGTAGGAAATAATACAGGATTAAAAGTAGGAAATAATCTAATTCAAATAGAAGTAAAAAACAATAATAAAACAAGAATATATAGTTTACATGTAATAAGAAAAGAAAGTGGATTAGATATATCAAATTCATCAAGATTAGGAACATTAAGTATAAAGAATTATAATATAGAATTTAGTCCTGATAAGTTAGATTATGAAGTAAAAATTAAAAGAGAAAAGACATTATTAATAAGTGCAACTCCAGAATCAAATAGAGCTGACATATATATGTATGGAAATAATGATTTAACTGGATTTAGTACAATAAGAGTAAAAGTAATAGCAGAAAATGGATTAACAAATATATATTCAATAGATATTCAAAAAGCTGCTTATAATAAGAAAATTGAAATAATTATTTCAATAAGTATATGTTTATTTATAACAATTTCTGGTATACTATTAATAGTTAATAAAAAAAATAAGATAAACAAAGAATATATGGAGGGATAAAAATGAAAAAGATGTTTATTTTAGGGTTATTATTGGTTATGCCTTTAGCAGTTAATGCTGAGGTAAGTAGCAGTACCCAAGCAATTGGAGCATCAGCTGATGCAAAAACACAAGTTGAAGAATCACTTAAACTAAATGGTAGTATAAAAAATGCTACAAATGGATTTTATATTGAAGGATTAGAGATAACTTGTACTAATGGTAAAAGAGTTTATACTATCATGAACAATGCTATTGCAAATACATTAACATGTGCTAATGGTAATACTAATCCATACTACAATAATATAGCTGATGGAACATCAGGAAAATCAATTGAAAATGGTAGTGCTTGTACTACAGATGGAAATGAACAAACACTATATGCAACAAGAATTTATAAATATGATTGTGATTATTTAGCAGGAAGTACTGAAGATAATAAAAAACCATTTAGTACAACCACAACAACTACAACAAAAAGTGGAAACAAAGATGGCGATACAACAAAAGATACAGGTACAACTGATAACAAAGAAACAGGCGTTGAAGATTATTTTATAGCGCTTGGAACAATCGGAATTGCCGTAACAGCACTTTTATATGTAGTAGATAAGAAAAATGTATTTAAAAAGATTTAAAAAATAATAATATTATGATATTATTATTATAGGTCTTGGTGAAATAATACCATTACGGTATTATTTTTTTGGAAAGAGGTTGTTATGAAAAAGATAATATTACTTATATGTTTATTATTTCCATTAACTGTGTTTGGAGCTAATCTAAAATTTGGTAGTAACTATTTTGACTGCACAAATTTTCAAACTAAAGGAATAATTTCTAGTGGCTCTGGAAGTGTCAATTATTGTATAAAGGCAAAATGTGATGGAGGTCAATGGCAAACTCAACAATTGTTTGTAAGAGGAAATACGGTAAGCTGTTCAAACGGAAATGAAAATTATTATCAATATGTTATTTCATCTGGTTGTAATGATTATCAAGGAACATGTTCAAATAATACAGAAACATACTGTGGTATAACTTACGCCTATGATTGTAATAAAGTATCAGATGGATCTATATATATACCTAAAAAAACAACAACCACAACAACTTCAACAACTAAAAAAACAAACACAACTAAAAGAACAACCACAACCAAAAGAAGAACTACTAAGCCAAACAATACAACCACGACTACGACCACAACTACTACAACAGCCCCAGTTAAAGATAGTAATGCCTTTTTAAAAAGTCTAACAATTGAAGGATACACAATTAACTTTTATAAAGAACAATTAACCTATGAAATAGTTATAGATAAAACAGTTAATAAAATAGATATAAAATATGAAACCGAATCAGATAAAGCTACTGTAAATGTAAGAAATAATGATCCAATAAGTATTATTAATCCTATAATTATTACAGTAACAGCTGAAGATGGAAGCATTAAAGATTATACTATTAATTTAACTTATAAAGCATTATCAAATAATATCAATATCAAAAAAATAACAATTGAAAATTACAATCTAGATTTTGATAATAATAAACAAAATTATGATGTAGTAGTAAAACAAGATACAAAATCATTAATTTTTAATATTGAGTTAGAAGATGAGAATGCAACATATGAAATAAATGATAACAATGATTTAGTTAATGGCAGCATTGTTACCGTTAAAGTAAAAGCTGAAGACTTAACTGAAAAAACATTTTATTTTAATATTATTAAAGAAACAGCAGTTGTACCAAAGAAAAAAAGTAATTTCTTAACTATATTATTAATATTTTTAATCTTAGGAATTATTGGTGTAGTAGCCTTTAAATTCATAAGAAATATGATACCAGCAAAGGCGGATGAAAAATATGATTATGAATAAATTATTAATTTTATTTTTAAATTTAAGTTATATAAATGTATTAGCAGATGAAGAAGGTGCTGTCGGAAGTAATTTTTGCAGTGACTTTGGAAGTACATTAAGACTGGTTTCAATATCAATTTTAATAGTTAGAATATTAGTGCCATTATTAATAATTATTATGGGGACCTTGGATATTTATAAAACTGTTACAAGTGGTAAAGAAGATGACTTAAAAAAACAAATGATTATATTTGGAAAAAGAATTATAATTGGACTTATGGTATTCTTTTTACCTTCGTTTGTTGATTTAGTTGTAAATGCTTTAGATAATAGTCCAAGTGATTATAAAACTTGTTTATCTTGTATATCTAATCCAAGTAATTGTCCAAAATCAAATAATAAATAATTACTCTTAACATATAAACTGTCAAATTATATTGATAGTTTATTTTTTTTGATATATAATAAAAATATAAAATAAAGGAGGAATTTATATATGAAAGAAGCATCAGGAGAATTAAGTATGACTGCTATTACAGTTGTTGCTATTGCGGCTATTGGAGGTGTATTCACAGCACTTGTTTGGCCACAAATAAAGGTAAATATTTTAAATCAAACAAAATGTGCTAATAAATTTAATTGTGAATGTTCTGAAGGTTCTTGTAATTGTAAATATTATGATGCTAGTGGCGAACCAAAAGATGTTGTATGCCCAGTTGAAAAAGATACAAGTTCAAACACAAATAATAATGGATAGTATTATAAGATAGTATGAGAGAGTCAATTGGTGGTGCCTGGATAGTTGGAATTGTAATTACATTTGTTGTGCTATTCACTAGTTATCTTGCATTATCTGTTAATTACTCTAAAGCCTTTAAAGTTAAAAATGAAATTATATCTTTAATTGAAGAAAATGAAGGGTTAACAGAGAAAACACAAGAAAAGATAGTTAAATATCTTAATAGTACGGGATATTATGTATATGGTGCTTGTGGTAAAATAGATGAAGATTATTTAGATGGAGCCGTTAATGGTAAATTAACGGGATACGAAAAACAGGGAAATGCCGATAAATATAAATATTGTGTTTATGAAAGATCAGTTGAAGGAGATACATTAAACAGAAAATATTACAGAGTAACCGTATTCTTTAAATTTGACATTCCAATTTTAGATAATATGTTTACATTTCCAGTTACCGGAGAAAGCAAGGCAGTATATTTTGCAAAAGATTAAGGTGGTTTTATGAATTTAGTTATTGTAAATGAAAATACAAGAGTAGTAAATGCATTAACAATAGATATTATAAAAGTATTAAAAGGTGTCTATGATGTTAATAGTGTTGAAAAAGAATTAGTAAATTTTTATTTTAACAAAGTAATAATTGATATAACCGCTATAAAAAATTATTTTTCAAATTTTGATTTATTCGAATTTCTAAATTACTTTGGCAAAGACAAAGTAATTTTACTTTTAAATGATAGTGCTTATTGTAATAGTAAAGAATTTTTAACAAAGTTAATTAATAATGGCTATTATAACTTTACTAGTAATTCACAAGGAGTTAGTTTTTTAGTTAACAGATCTAATACTTATGAAGATGTAAAAAAATATATTCAAACAACAACATTTACAAGTGAATTAAATAGTTCTATTGGTAGCACTAATATTCAAACCAGAACAAATAATATAAAAATAATTGGTATTAAAAATCTAAGTGAAGGTGCAGGATCTACAACTTTAATGCAACAAATGGTTAAACAATTAGCGTTCAATTATAAAGTTAAAGGTATTGAACTAAATGGTTTTGATGCTATGTACTTTAGAAGTCCTAATATTATATTTTGTAACGACTATACAGAAGCCGAAACAAAGATTCAAGGATTAAAAGGAATAGATGCTATAATTATTGATTTAAACGAATTTGAAGATAAGAATAAAATATGCACAGATATTATTTATTTATTAGAGCCTGGAATTATTAGAATATCAAAATTTATCAAAAATATTAATAAATATAAAGATAAACTAAATGATATGAAAATAGTTTTAAATCGTAGTGCTTTAAAAGATGAAGAAATCAATTATTTTGAAAAAGAAACTGGTTTAAATATTTACTACAATTTAACTAATTTTGATGATAAAAAAGATAGATTATTATCTATAGATAAGTTATTAATTAAATTAGGATTCAATAAACAAGAAAAATTGTAAAAATATTGTAAAATATTTGACGTAATTATATAAATAGTTTATAATTTTATTAGACGTAAAGGAGAGAGAAAAATGAGTGGTTTAAATAATTTTTGTACACAACTGAGTGCAGTAGTACAAGTAGTAGGATGGGTATTATTAATTTTTAAAATAGCTATTCCATTAATAATAGTCGCTTTAGGTGCGTTAGATTTAGGAAAAGCTGTAACATCTGGAAAAGATGATGATATTAAAAAGAATACTAAATCACTAGGAATAAGAATTATCGCTGGAATTTTAATATTCTTAGCACCTAATATTATATTATGGATTTTTAGTCTTATTAATGGTTGGAGCGGTGCATCATCTGCAATCGGATTCGAAACTTGTAAACAATGTATTTTAACACCATATGAATGTTCTACTACAGTAACTGAATCATAGGACTTTATAAAAAACAATAAAAAAACAACTTTACTGTTGTTTTTTTGTATGATATAATTATATACGTATAATTGTATAATGTTAGGTGGTAGCTATGAAAAATAAAATAATATACATTTTAATTATCTTTGGTGTTATGTTTAGCTTTATCAATGCACAAGCTGAAAATGCTAGTGAAGAATATAATTATTCCAATTCTTCAAACTCAATAGTACTTTTGGAAAATGAAGCCAATCCAAATGAATCTAATACAGACTGCAATGCATTAGGAAAATTTGGAGATGATCTTCAGTCAATATTTAATGTATTTAAAATTGTGGCACCTATATTAACATTGGCATTATCTACGTATGATTTTGTTATTTCAATAACAAGTAAAGCAGCTGAAGGTCTTCAAAAATCTTCAAAAAAATTTGTAACGCGTTTAGCATTAGTAGTTTTATTATATTTATTGCCTACAATTTTGAACGTCTTGTTACGTTTGACAATCGGTGGAAACACCTGTGTAAGATAGGAGTGATAACATGCTTAGTGGAATAGGCGAAGTAATTGGAGAAGCAATCACTAATGCTTGGTATGGATTATGGATTTTGATAGATACTTTAATTTACACATTAATATCATTAGCTTATCAATTGTTTAATTTAATTGCTAAAGCAAGCTTATACAATAGCGAAAATGGTGATATAGCTACAATAGTTGATCGCATTTCCATCATTCTTGGAATAGGAATGCTGTTTGTTCTTGCATATAATATAATTTTAAATATTATGAATCCGGATAAAGTCAGTTCGGGTGGCGATAAATCAATGCAAGGAATATTTAAAAATGCCGTAATTGCAATTATTATGCTTACAGCATATAGCACGGTCTTTACATACATGAATAAAATTCAAAATGATATCATTGATTCTCAAGTGATAGAAAATATTATTTTAGGAACTGACGATAATGCCAGCGAAATTAAATCAAATAATATGGGCTCAATTGTAGCAGCAAAAATTTTTACAGCATTTTATTATCCTGTTGATAAAGATGGCAATTATATTGATTGTGAAAATATCGGTTATGATGGAACGGGAGATATAGGAAATATAGGAGATGTACTTAAAGATACATTATCATCCGCAGTATACAAAAATTTTTGTGATAAATATCAAAAAGGAGTGATAGCTGCAAGTAATGGAAATATATCTGCCTTACTTACTGATCCAACTCTTTATAATGCCATGAAAAGTTCCCCTCCTGGTATTAAATATATGTATATTATATCAAGTATTTGTGGTGTGGTCGCTCTACTTATGTTCTTATCATATGTGATTGATATCGGAATAAGAGTAGCGAAAATGGCTTTTTTACAAATAATAGCACCAATTCCTATTATGGCATATATTACTAAACCTAGTGGAGGTATATTCTCTAAATGGTTAGATAATTTAATTAAAACTTATTTAAGTTTATTTATGCGTTTAATCACCATATATTTCTCTATGTTTCTCATATCTTTATTAACGGGACAAGTTGGAAATAATACTGGTGGTGTATTTGGAAATAGTGAAGGCGTAAGTGTAGCAATAAAATTATTAGGTAATGTTGTATTGATATTAGGAGTTTTATTATTTGCAAAGGATGCACCAAAATTGTTAGAAAATCTTTTAGGAACAACATTTGGCGAAGGAGGAGGATTTTCTCCTAAAGCGATTGGTAAAAAACTTAGTGGAGCATATGATACAGCTGCAAAAATACCAATTGCAGGTAAAATGTTTGATAAAGGTGTGAGTGGTTTAGCAGGAGCAGCTGGTGCCGGATGGAGTGCTTTTAGAAATAATCAAAAGGTAAAGAAAGGCGTTGAAGGTTTAACACATATGGATGTTAAAACAGCGATGCAACAAGGTAGAGCAAATGGTATGAAAAATAGAGGAGGATTAAGCCAATTTACCAGTCAAGGACAAAAAGTGTATGAAAGTACCTATGGTTATGGTAAAAAGCAGGGATTCTTTGGCGGAAAATCAAAAGATACACTTCGCGATGAAAAATATGGAAAAGCATATGATAATTATGTAAAAGAACATGCTAAAGAACAAAATGATGCAATTAGAAATAATGCAATTGGACAAGAATTGCCAGGAAAAGATGATATTGCATCAGCACGTATGAAGGCAGGAGACTATATGGCTCAAAATGCTGAATTTGCCGCAAATTCTCAAACCTATAAAGATGCTGCTGCAGAAGTGGATAGAGAAGCAGCTGCAAAGGAAATTACACTTACTCCTGAAGAGCGAAAAGCTAAAATTAATGAAAAACTTAGTCAAATATCTGCAACAACTTCTAATGCAAATGAGAAACGTTTAATTGACTCATACCTATCTAGAGAAAGTGTCATAGCAGATTATAATTCTTCAATTTTAGCAGGAAACAAAGATGCAATAGCCAAAGTTAAAGTTGAAGCAGATGCTAAAACAAAAGCGTTTGTAAAAGCGGAAATAGATAGCAAAGGAGTATCAGCAGCAATTAGCGATCAAAGTGTTAGATTACAATTAGAAGGAAATGCTAAAGTACAAGCTGATGGCATTATGGCTTCTGTTAAAGGCGATATTTCAAAATTAAATATAGATAGTAGTTCGATGGGAAAAATTAATGCAACTGCTGTTGCTAATGTAGATACACAAATTACTGCTGCTGGTGGAGTAGGAAATATTACATTAACCGCTGATCAACAAGCAAATGTAAACTCAGCAATTCAAACGCAAGTTACTGAAACAATTGCTAAAGCAGGTGGATCAGAAAAAATTTCATTAGATGCAACTAACCAGGCAACATTTGCTGCAACAGAACAAACTATGAAAGCTAGTGCTACTAGTGAAGTTGAATCAAGACTAAGTGCGGAATTTACCCAAGCTGATGAAACCAAAATTAGAAATGAAATATATAGTAAATCTACAGTTGATGAAGGAGGAATTATTAGAAATTTAACTCCTCAAGAATTAAAAGTTAAAGCTGATCAGGCTGTTGCTGATGCTAAAGCAGATAAACGTCAACAAATTGCTGGCGAAGTATTCGATAAATTAAATGAAAGTATGGCTAAAGTACGTGATAATTTAGTTCAAAAACAAGTAGCTAATGCTTGCAATAAAGACGAAATTACTAGAACTGTTTTAATTCAAGAACAACAAACAGAAGGTGCTAGACAATTTGTTTATGATCAACAATTAAGGGCTGGTGTAGAAGAACAATTATATAAAGAAAATTATGATAATGTTGAACGCAAGTTGATGGTCGAAGCTAATGAAGCAGCAGCCAACAAGATTTCTGAAGGTGTATTAAAATATGAAGAAGGTCGTATCACAGGAGAACATACTAATGACAAAGATGGAAAACTTGATAAAGTTTACAACGCTGAATATGTGCAAAATGAAAAGATTAGTAATGATGGTATTAAAACTAAATCAGCAGAAGATCTTGCCTGGGATAAAATTAAAAAGGCTGTCTTAGATAAAGATAAAAAATAGGAGGAATAGAAATGGGAAATAATGATTATTTAATTCCGGCTAACTCAAAAAGATCGATGTTAATATTAGGAATGTTTAACAGCACTGATTTAATAATAGTTGGAACCGGTTTTACAATAACGCTTATATTATTATTTGTGGTTAATGCAAGCACATTACTAGGAATTGTATCAATAATAATGCCAATGTTATTTTGCGCATTCCTAGTAATACCACTTCCAAACCAACATAATGTTAGAACATTTATAAAAAATATATATAATTACTTTACGGGACAAAAAGAATATCGTTGGAAAGGATGGTGTATTCGTAATGGCGAAGACACAAAATAAATTTGCGGAAGATTGGCTACCGGTTAAAAAAATAGAAAATGGAATGATCATTCTAGAAAACAACTGGATGGTTACAGGAATCAAAGTTGAACCAAAAAATATCTTTATTTTAGATTATCAAACTCAAAATAATATTATATTTAATTTTAGAAATTTTTATAATACAATTGATTATGAATTCTGGCTTATTGTTGCAGACAGACCTGTAGATATAAAAATGTATTTATCTCAATTACAACTTGACTTTGATAACGCCCAGACACAAGCTATAAGAAAATTAATTGCCGAAGATATTCAAAAAGCTGAATTATTTTCAGGCAATGATTACAATGTAGTTGATACTGAATATTACATTTTATTTAGAGATAAAAATCTCGATGTTGTTAATAAACGAATTCAACAATTAATAACTCAATTGGCAAGTATTGGACTAATATCTAGTAAAGCAAGTGATGAAGACTTAAAATTCTTATTACAAAATTTCTTAAATGGTGGTCAAAAAAATGAATTTGGGACGGTGGTAACTTATGAGTAGTGCTAATTTAAAAAGTGAAATAGCTCCAAAAGGAATGAAATTTAATGTTAATGATTTTATGATTAGTGACAAATATGCTACTATTTTGACAATAATAAGTTATCCTAAAACAATTCAACCTGGTTTCTTATCAAATGTCACAAACATTCCAGGTATTAAAGTAGTCGTTAAACATATTCCGATTCCTTTTTCATCAATGCAAAAAATGCTTAATAAAGAAATAGTTGATTTAAAAGAAAGATACCAAAAAGAGCATGATAGAACCCTTCAAGAAAGATTTAGACAAGATTATGAATCTTTAGAAACGTTTGTTCAAATGCTTGCTTCAACTCAATCTAAGATTTGGGATTTTCAAATGCATATTATGATTACAGCTGATAGTAAAGAAGAACTTGAAAATAAAAAAATGCAAGTTAGAAACTATTTAGATAGTATGGGTATGCGCGGAATTCCTATGATGTTTGAACAGGAAAAGGTTTTAAAATCAATGCTTCCAATATTCCCTAAACAAGATATAGAAGATAGAGTAGGTATTCCTATTCCTGCACCAACAATTGCTGCTATGTATCCATTCGTATTCGATAGCATCAAAGATCCTGGATCAAGTACATTATTAGGAGTTGATTTCTCTGGTGGTGTTGTATTATTCAACCAATTCTTATATCAGATGAAAAAAGAATATAACCGAAATAATGCCAATGTCATTATCTTAGGAACATCAGGAAGTGGTAAATCAACAACTGCTAAACTTTTACTAAGAACACATATAAGAAATAATTGTAAAATAATCGCTATAGACCCTGAAGGCGAACTTGAAGAAATGGCCAAAATCTTTAATGGTGACTTTATTGATTTAGGTAAAGGTGGAGCTTTTGGTTTAATTAATCCTTTAGAAGTAATTATGGATGCTGATGAAGATGAAATTAAGGAAGGTGCAGGTTATTCAGTTTTAACTAGAACCCTTCAATCATTAAAAGCATTTATGAAATACTATTATCCAACAATTGAAGATGATGTATTACAAATGTTTAGTGAAGTATGTCAAGAAACATATAAAAGATTTAATATTGATTTTAACTCAGATTTTAGTAGTTTAAATTCAGATGAATATCCAACATTCGATGATGTTTATTCAACTATTAAAGGTAAATTATTATCAATGCCAGAAGCAACAAGAGAAAAAGATGTTATGGAACGTCTAGAACTCAGAGTTAGACCATTTATCGGAGAATTAAGATATTACTTTAATGGTCACACATCTCTAAAAGCCGACAGTAATTTTATCGTATTTAACATTAAAGAATTAATGAATAGTGATGCTAACATTAGAAATGCTTTATTCTTTAACATATTAAAATATGCATGGAGCTTATGTTTAGATAAATCAAACAATACAGTTATGTATGTAGATGAAGCACATATCTTATTAAGTGCCGGAAACGAATTAGGCGCTGAATTCTTAGCTCAAGTTCAAAGAAGAAGTCGTAAATATAACACCGGAACAATAATAATTACACAACAACCAACTGATTTTGCTGCCGAAAAAGTATTTGTTCATGGTAAAGCTATATTTGATAATGCATCTTATTATTTAGTTATGGGATTACGTAAACAAGCCGTTGAAGATTTAGCTAGATTAATCGACTTAAATGATAACGAAAAAGAAAGTATTAAAACATATAGTCAAGGTGAAGCATTATTTGTATGCGGTAACCGTCGTATGAGAATTAATGTAATATTAACACAAGAAGAACTAGATTCATTTGGTTCAGGTGGCGGACTATAAAATAAAGAAGGTGTAAAATATGAAAGTGATAAATAAAAGTATTCCATTTTTAATAAAAATGATATTATGTATATCACTTTTTTTGATATTTAGTAATAGTGTAAAAGCAGAAGGATATAATTATGCAAGTTTTAATTGGGATGAATTTGCGGAAAAATACAAAAATTATTGGTCAGGAACATGCGTTAATGAAGAAGATAGTGATAAGTGTGTTGAACAAATACTTAAAAGTCAAAAAAAATTTTATACCAAGTTGTATAAAATGCTCGCTAAATATGAGCGCAGTGGATTATATATAAAAGATGAAATAATTATTGCAACTATATATTTTGGTTTAAATGCTGATTCATTTAGAGACGATAATTATTTTTATAAACAATGGTTTGATAAAATTTCATTTGATTTTGAGAGTGAAAATGATGACATAACCATTGATGATAGTGAAGAAAACAGTGTTTCATTAACAGAAGAATCCAACTCCATTAAGGTATTAATAAAAGCAATGGTTGGTTATGAAGCAACATGTACAGTAGTTTCTTCTGCAAATTATGAAACAAACGAAAATGGTGAAAGTGTTCCATTCTGCAATCAAGGAGAACTTTACAAAGAAAATAATAGTTATACCTGCAAAGGAGCTGCTTCAACTAATATGGTTTCATTTGGTGAAAAATTATTAGTTGATTCTAAAGTAACAAAATTTTTTGGAATAACAAGAAGTAAAAAACATCAAGAATGTTTAGATCAAGGAGGAACATATACAGTTGCAAATAATAAAACTGTAAGTGAAGATGCTTATTGGGAATTTTTAAAAACAAGTGAATATTTTGATAAAAAAGCTCATCTACAATATCGTTTTTTATACATAATCGATGATACTGAATACAAAACTTTGGAAGATTTAGAACAAGCTATGGAAAAAGATGATGCAATATATAATCAATATCATGATCAAATCGTTGCAGAAAGGCAAAAAATAATAGATGAAATCAAATACAATTTAGAACAATATTATAGAAGTAATCCTGAAAGCATAACATTTTTTAACAGTGTTGATAATAAATACTATTATCCTATTGGAAGTGCTGAAATAACTGAAGAAAATGGCAAAAAATTTGCTAGAGGTAATCCGGCAAATTCATATATAATTAAGGATTATAATCCTGGAACTAATGAAGGAATAGACATTGGATCTAATGAGGAATTAGTAAATATAATCGCTATTAAATCAGGCGTAATTTCTAAAGTAGTTAATAATTGTGAACCTGGTGATAAAACATGTAATTCCGGATACGGAAATATGATAGTGATAAATCATTCCGACGGTATGAGTACAACCTATGCTTATTTAGATGAGGTATATGTTACTGATGGACAAAGTGTAACTCAGGGAGAAGTTCTTGGTACTATGGGTACAACTGGTGATACTAATGAAAAAGCTCTTCATTTTGAAATTAAAATATCATCAGGAGCAAGAGTTAATCCAAATACATACATATCAAGTCAAAATCCGAGACCACAACCTAGTAATGTTGGAACAATAAAAGGTGGAACACATACTCAAACAGTTTGTCTTACCTTAAAACAATATGGTGCATCCGACAATGGTATTGCTGCAGTTATGTCAAATATAAATGCTGAAAGTGGTTTTAATTATATTGCTTTAGAGCTTGGTAAAAAAGGTTCTTTAGGACATACTGATGAAAGTTATACAGCCGCTGTTGATAATGGAACGTATACAAATTTTGCAAATGATAATGCTGGTTATGGATTATGCCAATGGACATATGCCACTAGAAAAGCCGCACTACTTAATTCTGCAAAACAAAATGGAGTTTCAATAGGTGATCCTGGTAACCAAATAAGTTTCTTATTTAGAGAACTCAAAAATGGATACAGTGGTCTATATAACGCAATAATGTCTGGTAGTGAATCAGTTGATAGTATCACATCAAACTTTTGTCATAATTTCGAAAATCCTACTGAACACACCCAATGTGATACAACAAGAGTAAATACTGCAAGAGCCTACTACAATTACGTTATGAATGGATGCAATAGTTAAAAGGAAAAATATGAAGAATAAAAATAATATAATATTAATAATAATTTTTGTTATTTTAGTTGGGGTTTTAATTTATATTGTTAGTACAGGTAAAAAGGAAAGTAATAATATTATTAATGAAACTACAAAACCATATATTTACGAAAAAGTTAATGATTATAGTTACTTTTTTACCATTGAAAATTGTGTAAATAAATATTATAACTACTTATCCTTAAATGATAAAGATAGTTTAATGAAAATATTAGATCAAGAATATTTAACTAATATGAATAATGTTTTAGAAAATAATAATAACAAATACATTGGAAAAAATATAAGTATTAGATTAAATGGAATGTATAATCACGATAATATTTATTATGTAAAAGGAACAATATATGAAGAATTAAAGAATAAAGTTAATAAATTAGAAGATGAATATTTAATTGTTAAGGTAGATAAAGACTTTAAATTATTTTCAATAACACCTATTGATAAAGTCAAATATAACGAGGGTATAAATGAAAAGTAAAAGTGATGGAAAAATAGTTATAATAATAAGTGTTATATCAATAATTGGAACTATTATTTTTGGACTTATTTATAGTAAAAATACCAATAAAGAAAAAACATATAACGATTTTAACGAATATTTTCATGATTATAAAGTAAATGAAATTCAAAGATTATATTTATCATCAGAAGAGATTGCTTCTAAATATTTAGCTAATCTAGTATCTGATATATTATATAATCCCAAAGATGTATATGAAAAATTAGATAAAGAAACAAGAGATAAATATTCTACTTATAGTGAATTTGAACACATGATTAGTAGAATTAAAACAATTAAATTTTTAAGTGCCGAAGTTAAAAGCTATTCTAGTGGAGTAGTAGATGGTAAAAGAGCAGTTTACGTAATAGATAAAGACGACAATAAATTCGTATTTATTGAAAACAGTATTAACAATTATAAAATAAGTATTAATTAAGGAGTGATTATATGAATGATGATTTTGAAACTTTAGATGAAGAATTAGAAAATGAAAACCAATATGAAGAAATGAGCGAACAATTTGATAATGAAAATGATGTACAATTAGAAGAAAACAACATTAATTATCCTGATATGTCAAATTCATCTGAAAAATCTAATAACCAAAATTTATCTAATCCAATGAAAGAACTAGCCAAAAGTACAGCAATTACTGGAGCAACAGCTGTAGGGGCTAATGCCTATAATAAGTTTTCCCAAACAAATTTAGGAAGAAATTTAATATCAAAAGGGCAAAATACATTAAATACATTAAATCAAAGCAATAATCCTTTAGCTAAACTTGCTGCCAATAAAGCAAATCGTATGATAAACCCTTTAAAAGGAATTTCTAATAACAATCCATTGACTACTACAAGTGCAAGTGGATTAAGATCTTTACCAAAGAAAGATGGGCTTCCAGATAACAATCCATTTGATACAAAAGCACAAGGGTTAAGTAGCTTATTAAAAGGAAAAGGCGACACAGCTAATGCTCTATCCGGATTAATCGGGGGAAAAAAAGAAGGTGCTGCATCAATTTTAGGCAAAAAAAAATTATTTTTAATAAAATTAAAACTTATAGGAGCATTTATTGGTATATTAGG
Organism: uncultured Bacilli bacterium; assembly: GCA_947522695.1. Lineage (GTDB taxonomy): Bacteria > Bacillota_I > Bacilli_A > RF39 > UBA660 > CAG-533. Next base: position 15,706 of record CANNTX010000014.1, read on the forward strand.
AGCTGTTTTTGCTTTTCTATTCATTTGGTTTGTAATTGATGGTGATGAACAAGGTACTTTAGAACTAACAAATTGGAATATTAGTTCTAATCCTAGTCAAAATGAAACTGTTTCATCAGACTCCAATTTTGAAAGCAACAATAATGAAACACTATCAACTAGCTTAGGTGAAAAAATAGGTGAAGATGGAATAAGTGAATTAACTGATAAAATTAATAACGCTGGTAATAACAAATGTGACGGAACAAATGTAGCACAAAAAGTAGTAACTCTTATTGATGAAATAGGAAAAAAAGGTTATAAAATTCCTTATAGTAATAGCACAAGTGAATATAAATTAATAGATCCTGATTGGGGAAAAACAATTGATGGTAATGTAATCGGGGTAAACGAATATAGTCTTATTAATTGGGCTATTAATAGTGCTAATATAAATAATCCTATAACTAATATTAGTGATTACAATGATAGAGCAAATATAATTGATTTAGCATATGGTAATCCAGGAAATCTAGTAATTAATGAAGATAAAGCATATATTATAGTTCAAAATACTGGTGAAAATGTTACCGTAGCTTATATTGATGCTAATGGACTTGATTATAAAAAGTATTCATATCAAGAATTAGCTAATTATACTGTTATTGATATGAGTTCTTATTATTCTGCCAACTGTAAGAATTGAAATATAATAAATAATATTATATAATTTAAAGAAGAGAAGAGGGATTAACATGAAATTTAGAGTATCACCTAAAGATTTAATAATGTTTGTTATATATAGTATATTTTTATTAATTTTATGTTCATTAGCAGTAATTAATTTAGCATCATTATTGAATGAAGGAAAGCTATATGGTTTTAATTTTTTTGCTGGTTTATTTCCACCTTATTTACCTGCTACCTTATTAGTATTTATTGCTGTAATAGTATCAATATTTTTTAGTGTATCATCTTATATATTTGATCATGAAAAAGGTAGTGGAATAGGATTAAAAATTGGTGAAAAAGAAGAGGAAAAAGGTTATACCAGATTCACTACTGATAAAGAAATGAAAAATGCTGATGATGTCAAAAAAGTTGTTATTAGTGAATTAACTAGTGAATATGGCGGAGTTCCTATGGTTAATGACGGTAAATCTATGTGGGTAGATAATGGTTCATATCATACCTTAGTTATCGGATCAACTGGTAATGGTAAGAGTCAATGTGTTGTTGAACCAATGATTGAAAGCTTAGGCCGTAAAGGTGAATCAATGATTATTACCGATCCAAAAGGTGAGTTATATAGAGACCACGCTAACTTTTTAAGAAGTAAAGGTTACAATATTATTACATTAAATTTCCGTGATCCGCAAATGGGAAATGCCTGGAATCCCTTGGCAATACCTTATGATCTATATAAACAAGGAAACGAAGATAAAGCAATTGAATTATTAAAAGATGTTTCATTTAATATGGTTAATGATCCTAAAGCAAACGACCCTTTCTGGGGAAATGCCAGTATGGGATACTTTAATGGTTTAGCACTTGGTTTGTTTCAAGATGCTGAAGAAAAATATATTAATATTAATTCAATAAACTATATGGCCGCTGTCGGTGAAGAAAAAATGGGAATGAACAGTAACTTTTCGACAGAATACTTTAATTTAAAAGGTAAAGATTCAACACCATATAACTTTGCTAAATCAACAATTACCGGTCCAACAGAAACAAGAACCAGTGTGTTATCCGTATTTAGTGAAAAAATGGAAAAATTTACAACTCAAAAGAACTTAAGTCAAATGCTTAGTTATAGTGATTTTGATATGCATAAAATAGGTACTGAGAAAACTGCACTATTCGTCGTAATACACGATGAAAAAACAACATACCATCCATTAGCAACGATTTTCTTAAAACAAGCTTATGAAGTTTTAGTTGATGTTGCTCACAAATCACCAAAAGGAAAATTACCAATAAGGACAAACTTTATTTTAGATGAGTTTGCCAACATGCCACCACTTAAAGATGTTACAGCAATGGTTTCAGCAGCTCGTTCAAGAAATATAAGATTTACCTTTATTATTCAGGGATTTTCTCAGTTAAATGATGTATATGGTAAAGAACAAGCTGATACAATTAAAGGTAACTGTGGTAATAAAATATTTATTAATAGTAGTGATTTAGCAGATTTAGATGAAATAAGTAAATTATGTGGTGAAATTAAATCAAAAGAAAAAGAAAAAACAGCATCACGTCCATTATTAACACCAAGTGATTTACAAAAACTAAAAAAATTTCAAGTTGTTATTTTAAGACAAAGAATGAACCCTTATAAAACTAAATTGACACCAAGTTATGAGATCAATTGGGGACATAGCGATGAAGAATCACCATTTATTGAAAGAAAACAAACGAATGTTGAAATATTTGATTTTAAAAAATATGTTCAAGATCAAAAACAAAGCAAGTTTCTAGAATCCGTTAATAATGGTGGAATGGGAATGAATGGAGCCGGTTTTGGTGGTGGAAAACCAATTGGTAATATTTTTGAAGGATTAAACAAACCTTCCGGAAATAGTACTCCATTTGGCGGAAATAGTGTCCCATTTGATTTTAATAGTTTATTAAATCCAAAACCAAGTGATAAAAAAGATTTAGATAAAACTGACTTCTTAGATTTGCCAATGATTCAAAAAAATGCTAATGAACAAAATATAAATTCTAAGCCAGATTTTGATGTTGACAACATATTAAAAAAGATCGATGCTAAAATAGCTGAATTAGAAAAAGAAGAACAAGAAGAAAAAATGAAGCAAAATAATCAAGCAAATAAAATTACTGATTACGATAAGTTAGATTCAACTGTGGTCGAAAAATTTGATGACTTCTTTAAACAAAGCGATAATTCCAAGAACAATGTTAAGGATGAACCTAAGATTGTCGTTGATAAAGATAGCAAAATTGTTAACGATCCAAGTGATGATGAATACTTTGACGATTTCTTTAGTGAATAAAATAATTGAAGTTTTCTACTAAATTTAGTAATATTAATATAGAAGGTGATTAAATGAATAAAATGAACAAAACTTTATTAGGAATAATGTTAGTTGCAATAATTGTTGTTGTTACAATTGGAACAAGTTTTTCTTATATGACCAGTGGTTTAGACGGAAGTGTTCAATTAGACGTTATTAAAGTAAAAGATGGTAAAATGGTTGCAGCCTATCAAGGTAATAACCCCGTATTTAAATCAAGAGATTATGAAAAACAAGGAGAACTTATTGGATCTAAAACATTTTCACTAACAGGTACAAATAATAGTTCAACCGATATTATTAATTATAAGTTATCTTTAATAGTAAACTATAACGAATATGAAGATAATGAAGTATATTTTATCCTAGGTGGTAAAACCGATGAAAATGGTGTTAAAACAGAATTTGCTGATGCTAAGACTAAATATTATTTAAATAAGCAAAAAGGTCAAAGTGTAATGGATTTAGGTAATGGTTTCTTTAGTACAGAAGCTAAAGATAGTGTTCATACCTATGTAATCTATTATTACACCACAAACACTAAAGCAAATAAAAATTTTGAAACAAGAATTCTATTTAGTGCTGCATAAATTCCAGATAGTTTATCTGGTTTTTCTTTTGCTAAAAAATCTTAAAAAATTACAACAAACATTTATTATATGATATACTTTTATCATAAGGTAGTGATAAATATGGATAGTGATAAAAAAAGAAAAATAATTAATTCAAGTAAAGGTGAATTTATAAATTTTTTAAATAATGATTATAACGGCGAAATTATTAATTTATTAGACGACGAAGGAGTTGATTATTTAAAAGAATACATCGATATCGAAGGAAGAATAACATACATTTTAAGTTGGTCTAAATATGCTAATTCTTTGTTTAACAATCAACGCTTTTTAGATTTATTTTTAAGTACTGATATATCAAATTACTATGCAACATTATCTATGTTAGATGAAAGAACTTGCAATTTAATAGTAAATAGATGTATAGAACTAAATAAAGATATGAAATTTATATCAGAATTAATTGGTTATTTTAATAAGGATTATCAATTAAAATTTATTGATAAGTATGATTATCCAAATGATTTAATATATGAAATGTTAAAAAGAAGACCTAATATAGTTGGTAAAAAAATATTAGAAAAATATAACATAGATTTGTTATCACATAATATATCAATAAAAAATTTAGTAGATGCTGGTAAATCACTCGCATTTGATGAAATGGCCAAAAGAAATGGAGATTCATATGTTAGTTCGGGTGTGGAAATCTTCTTTTTATCATCTGATTTATTAAATATGGATGTAGCCCAAAAATTATGGAATGAGTTAAATGTTTATGAGTATAGATTCTTAATTAATGATGCTAATTATTGTGGTGATCCAACCAATTTAAATAATTATGCTAAAACAAAAGAAGAAGAGTTTATTTTAAATAAAGAATATCCTGAATCATACAAAAATATTTTTAACATGATAAATAAATTAAGTAACCTAGATTCAAGTTCCAATGAATATCATGATATTTTTAGAAATTTAATTAGACAAATCCAAATATTTCCTAATGAATATACTAATCTTAGAGAGCTTATATTTAATGGTGAATTTGATGAAGTAATTAATTTAATAACAAAATCATTAGAAGAGAAAAAGTCAGATTACATTATAGATTATCATTTTGAAGAAAACTACTATAATGTAATGTATGATTTAAGAGAATTATTAGAGTTTTACTATGCAGGTAATATTGACATTCCTGAAGATAGACTTTATTTATACCAACAAATATTAAATATAGATATGTTATCATCACAAGAAAAAATCGAGTTACATAATGCGTTAAAACAATATAATATGATGGAAATTTTTTATGACGACATGTCATTTGCTAGAAAACAAGTTAGAAAAGCCATAAAAGATTACTCTATGGTTAAAGAAGAATTAGTTAAATTTAAAGATGAAGAACTATCTAATGAATATGGTGTTGATGTTTATAATATTGAAGATAATCCTTTCTTTGCTATTGTTAAATCAAATATAAATGCTGAAGATAACTTGCCAGTGGGACACTCATATTCGTTAGTTGGAAATGGTTGCATATCTGTTTTTGGTACTCCCAAATATAGTGACACATATGTATATGATTCTAGCGACTTAAATCCAGAACAAATTGTTCATGTTTTTCCAAGAGATTCATTTACAATGTATAGACCTTTTAGTTTTACAGATCAAGCAACTAATAGAGTTGAACAACTTATGATGCCTGATGAATTACTTTACAATAAAAGAACATATAATGAAATATTAATATTAGAGCGTGGAAAAAAAGAAACAGACATAGATTCTAGAATACCTAAATTAAAAAGAATCGCGTTATATTGTGTTGACCAAATTACCGCTAAAGATGTAGAAACAGCTAAAATACATAATATTGGAATAATGCTAATTAATTCTAAAAAATATAATAAGGGGATTGAAATGCCAGCAAGCGTATATAGACATCTTGGAAATGATGATTTTAATATATATATGAAAAATGGTACTTCATATGAAATTGAAGAACATAAGAAAAATAGATAAAGAGGAAACATAATATGTTTAAAAGAATATATATTGAGATAACCAATGTTTGTAATTTAAATTGCCCATTTTGTCCTCAAATCAAAAGAGAAAAAGAATTTATGAATATTGAAAATTTTACTACAATAATTAATAAAATCAAGAATTACACCAATCACATTTATTTACATATTAAAGGTGAACCTTTAATGCACCCTAATTTAGATGAAATAATTAAAATAGCAAATATGAATAATTTAAATGTAAATATAACAACTAATGGAAGATTATTAAAAGACAAAATAGATATTATAAATAATAACAAAATAAGGCAAATAAATATCTCATTACATAGTTTTAATTCTTTGGATGAAGTAAAAGATATAGTTAAGTTATGTGATAATATCAAGAATACATATATTAATTTTAGGTTATGGAATGATTTAGATAATAAAGAAATATTTGATTTTTTAGATAAACATTATAATGTTAAAATTAACAGAAAAAATTTAAGAAATAACTTAAATGATCATACATTTTTAAGCGTTGATAAAAAGTTTGATTGGCCAAGTTTGAACATACCTGTTATTAGCACAAAAGGTACATGTAAAGCTTTAAAAGATCAAATTGGAATTCTTGTTAATGGTGATGTTGTTAGTTGTTGCTTAGATAATAATGGTGATAATAAATTAGGAAATGTATTACAGCAAGACTTAAATGAAATTATTAATTCTAGTAAATATCAAGAAATATTAAATGGGTTTAATAGACATGAATTAGTAAGTCCTTTATGCCAAAGATGTGGTTATAGGGAAAGATTTAAATAGTCAAAATAATACATAATTTATAAAAGTGGTTCCAAAATGTGTAAATTTGTAACAAAAGTCGTTCAAAAAACGTGATATATTATTGTTATAAGATAAAGATAGAGGAATAGAATGAAGAAAAAAAGTTGGATATTAATAATAATAATTTTGTTTTGTATAGGTCTATCCATTTTATTATTAAATATTGTTAAAAGAATCAATATTGATAAATTAATAATAAAAGAAGTTATAAAACCTTATGGAGAAACAATTACAATTAATGATTTTCTAAAAAAAGATATTAAAAATGTTAAATGCAATCAAGACTTAGAAAATATTAAAGAAATAGGTAATTATGAAATCAAAATTATAGTTGATAATAATGAGTACATATCAAAATTAATTATATATGATAACGTTATAGATAAAATAGAGTTAAAAGAAGTTACAATGTGCATTGATGAAGAATTACCCTCTATTAAAGATTTTATAGTCAATGATATTGATTTGTCTTTGTATAAATATGATGAGTTATTGCTAAAAAAAGAGTTAGGAACTCAAGAAGTACTAGTTAAAATATATGATAATTATAATAATAAATTTGAAGGAAATACTAAATTAACCATTATAGAGGATACAGAATCACCCGTATTTAGCGGATTAAAAAATATTACATTAGAGGCTGGAAATAAATATAATTTATATTCTAATGTTAAAGCAGTAGATGAGAGATTTGGTGATGTTAATTTTACAGTTGATGATAGCAGTGTTAAATATGATGTTCCTGGTAATTATAAAATAAAATATTATGCAGAAGATAAACTTGGAAATAAAACTATTAAATACCGAAATATAAAAATTATTGAAAAAGACATTACATATAAAATAGATAATTTTCCTACGTATTATCAATATCCTGATTATCCTAATGGATGTGAAAGTTCCGCCTTATATAACTTACTTAGATTCTATAAGATCAATGTTAGTATGAGTCAAATAGTAAATTCATTAAAAAAAGGTGATGGTCCTCATTATGAAGATGGCATTTATTATGGAGGCAATCCTGAAATTGAATTTGTAGGCGATCCTGCTGATGAACACGGTTATGGCGTCTATCAAAAACCAATAATAGAAGTAGCTAATAAATTTAAATCAGGTATGGTTGATTATACAGGACATTCTTTAGATGACGTATTACAAATAGTAAAAAAAGGTATACCTGTTCAAATTTGGGCATCAGTTAATATGCAAAATACCGATATATGTACAAACTGGATTTATAAACCAACGGGTGAAAAAATAAATTGGATATGTAAATTACATAGTGTCGTTGTAATTGGATTTAATAAAAATAAAGTTTTTGTATCTGATTCTTATACAGGTAAAATAGAAAGTTATAATCGAAAACAACTTGAAAAAATATATAATCTTTATGGTAAAAGAGCCATATACTATCCTAATTAAGCTAACAGAAAGAATATATTAAAAATATCATGGAGGATAAAATGACAAATATATACAAAAAATTGTTTAATATAAATTATAATAATAAAACTTTTACAATATTTTTAGATAAATATGGTAGAAGGACTTTTTTAGAAGTATCAAATGAAGGAAAATATAAATATCCAACTATAGATGATTTTATTTATTTACATAAAATATATAATGAAAGAAATCCTTTTGTTTCTTATTATGATATAGGAGATAAATTGCCAGTATATAAACCTAAAAAATACACCTTTAAAGAAGGTGTATTAGACCTTACTAAATTTATTTCAGTAGTGTTAGCCGGAGTAATTGGATTTAATTCATTTGTTTCATTTGAATTAAGAAAGAACAATGATAAAGATATATTAGAAGTTAAACCTGCATATATTAATAGTTGTTTTGATGATGCTAAAACATTAGATTCATATTTAGGCATAGACAATGTTTCCGAAGAAGATTTAATTGCAGTTATTAATAATAATCCAAATTTAGATGATATGTATAAAGAAAAAGCAATTATGTTAGCACAACATATTAAAAAAGAACATCCAAATACTGATAATCGAATATTTTATGATAATATGAAATCAATAGAAGTGTATGATTTAGAAAACAATGATGAAAATAAAAACATAGCTGGATTATACAATTCCTATTTGAACATTATAAAAGTAAAAAAACAAAATATACCAAAAGAATCTAGTAATCAATATTCTGATTCTTTTGAAGATGAGGTTATTTTGCATGAATTTGCACACGCTTATCATTGTTGGGCAAATAATACTCAAAACCAGGGATATATTTATCGTTCAGAGAAAATAGGATATTCTTTAGATGAAGCGATGACAAATAAAGTAATAGAAGGCTTATTTAATTACTCAACAAGTACTTATCAAAGAGAAGGAAAATTATTAAATTATTTATTGACGTTTGTTAACTATAATTATTATGATTATGAAAAGGGCGGAATAGATAGATTTTATAATTTACTAAAAGAAAAATATCCGGATGTAGATATTGATTACATTTTCTACTATTCTGATACAATGCATAATGCATCTATAAATCAAGGAATTAATATTATAATACAAGAAGTCCCTGAATATTTAGATTGTTTATTTGATTTATGTATTCATAAAATTGATTTAAACAACAATCCTTACGGATCACTAATAAATTTTTTACAATTAATAGATTGTAATGATTATTTAGATATAGCTACAAATTATATTGGCAAGTACAATGAAATATTAAAAAATTATGGCTACAAAAATAATGTTTTAAGTCAGGATGAATTATTAAATAAAGTTAAAGAAATAGAAGAATTAAATAATTTTGATCATTTCTTAAATAATATAACCATAGATTCAAATACAACTGGCTCCCAAATATATCAACCATTAAAAGAATATTTAAAAACAGTCAACACATCATCAGATAATTTTTATCAACTATTAAAGAAATATAATGATTTTTTAACTTCTCAAGGATTTTCTAAAGAAAATATAATAAGTGAACAAGAATATTTAAAAAAATCCCAAAAATATCAAAATTTATCTATTAATGGTTACGCAATTACCAAAGACGGAAATGTATATTTTACTGTAAATATTCCTGAAAAAGATGGAGTATATAATAGTGAAACTAGATTACCTGTTTTAGATAAAGATGGTAAAGTTACTTTATTAGATATTAATAACGTTAATCAGACATCAAATATAGGAGGTATTCAATCTATCTTTAATTACTATTTATTAACAAATTCCTTAAACGATTTAAGTTGGTATAATTATTCATTTTTTGAAAAAGAATATGATATATCACCATACGATTACAATAAAATAGATATATCATTAAATGGAAATGTAATTACTCATGATTATATCGATAATTTAATAGTTACAATTGGAGTTAATGCAGATGGAACAAACTCATATAAATTAACTTCTAGAGATGGTAAAGTTTTATATCATACAGGAAATCCAGTAATAAAAATACCTTTCTTATTTAGTGATTATTTAAAAATAGATGGATATAAAGAAACAATTGAATTAAATAGTGTTTTCTCTAAAGATTATTTAAAAAAATTCGTCTTAGATAATACTCGAACTGATATAGAAAATAAAAAATATATTAATTATGATGAATTAAATGATAAAATAGAATTTAAACAAAGACCTACAATAATATTAAACAATGATTTTGATAATGAAATTTTATTTAACAATATATTTGTTGTCGGAGAGGAAAATAAAGATAACAATTCAATGGATGTATATTTAACTATAAATAATAGTCGTTATTATCTTCTTAGCATAAATAATGGTGAATCATTTGAAATATCCTCATTATATGATGTTTTAAAATATTATGGATTATATGATGAAATAAAATCACCTACTAAATTTAGTACCAACGAATTGATTGATTTATTTACTAATTATTTAAACGAAACTTTAAACATTGACAATGATCTAAAATATAATATAGAATATAGTCGAAAAAGGTAAAAATAAATATTAATTACATAAATATATAAAGATATTTAAGCATAATTGCGAATATCTTTTTTTACTATTCATATAATTATTTTGAAAAGAAAGGAAAATGATTATATGAACGAAGTATTTACTTTGGATAAAGAATTTTTATTTAAATCAAAAATATATGAAATAACATCAATTTCAATTGAACAAGACTCTAAAATTGAAGGAAGTAATTTAGTTGGTGAATTTATAGTTTCTGGAAGTTATAGATTACATGAAATAAGTATTAATAAGGAAGATTTTAGTTTCAAAATACCTTTTAAACATGAATTAAAATCTAACATTAATTTAGATACTATTAAGTTAGAGATAAATGATTTTAATTATAATTTTAATAATTATGATGAATTAAGTGTTCATATTGAATATATTATAACAGCAGAAGAAGGAATTAAAGTTTTTGAAAGTGCTGAAAAATTAGATAATTTTTTAAATGAACAAAAGAAAGAAGATGTAGATATAATTGATTTAAGAGAAGACAGACAAGAATATAAAAATGATATACCTATGTTAGTAGCAAATGATGAATTAACTCCTAAAGAAGAAAAAGAAATTAAAAAAACAAAAGAAGATAATAAAATAGATGAGAATATGTTAATTAATTCAATTAATGAAGAAGATGAGTATGTTTTATATCACATTCATACTGTTGGAATAAGTGATTCAATCGAAAGTATAACTAAAAAATATAACATAAGTGTTAATACCTTAAAAGAATATAATTCATTTGAGAATTTAGAATTAAATATGAAACTAAT
>CANNTX010000015.1 GCA_947522695.1 uncultured Bacilli bacterium
GTTTCTAACTTTGCATCTTTTACTCCATTATCAATGTTAATTATTACACTTATTGGTATTGGAATTATGGATAAAACTGGATTTTTAGATTCTCTTTTCTATATTTTAACGAGAAAAACTAATAAAAAGGTTGTTACTTTTGTTTTATCGTTTATATGTATATTATCTTCTATTTCTGGAGATTTAGGATTTATAGTTTATATACCACTTGCAGCTTTATTATTTAAATATGGTAAGAGACATCCAAAAGCTGGTATAATATGTGCATTTGCATCAATAGCATGCGGTTATGGGATTAATTTATTTATGAGTAGTATTGATACATCTTTAGTTGCTTATACTAATCAAGCAGCTAACTTATTATCTAAAGATTATAAAGTAGGCGTGTTTGCATTTTTAGTTGCTATGATACTTGCTTCAGTAATACTTGCTTCGATAATATCGTCTATTACAGAAAAGGTTACGATTCCAAGACTTGGACATTATGAATTAATGACTGAGACAGAAGATTATTTAACTAAAAAAGAAAAAAGAGGATTATTAATTTCATTATTCTTTGGCTTTATATATTTAATTATAATCATTTATAATATTATTCCATATGCGCCATTAGGAGGAAATTTCTTAGATTATAGTCAAAATTATTATATTGATAAGTTATTTGGCTATAATAGTTTCTTTAGTCAAGGGTATGTATTTGTAGTTGTTATACTATTCTTTATCCTTGGATTTTCATATGGTGTTGCGACTAAAAAGATAAGAAATGCGAAAGATTTATTTGATTCAATGTGTTATAGCTTAGATAAAATTGGAAATGTTTTAGTATATTTATTCTTTGCTTCTACATTAATATTTGTCTTTAAATCAAGTAATATTGGAACTCTTATAACTGCTTATTTTGCTAATGTGGTAAATTCTAGTAGTTTAAGTGGTATAGTGCTAGTATTAATTACTTTTGTTTTTAGTGCTTTATCTACATTAGTTTTGCCTGGATCTGTTAACAAATGGGCCATTCTTAGTCCATCAATTGTTCCATCATTTATGAATGAAGGATTAACACCTGAACTAGCTACTTTAGTATTTAGAGCGGGGGAATGTGTTACTTATGGAATTACTCCAATTATGGCTTACTTTGTTATCTATTTAGCATTTATGGAATTATATACTTCTGAAAATGAAGAAGGATTATTTGGAAATATTAAATATTTGATACCTTATTCAGTTGGAACTTTATTAATGTGGATAGTTATTTTATTGCTATTTTATGTTACAGGAATTCCTTTTGGAATTGGTGGTTATGTTGGATTATAAGCTCACTATTTTAGTGAGTTTTTGTATGTTCAAACATTATAAAGACATAATAATTATGTATAGAAAGTGTCAATAATTTTTTTAATATGTTTATTTTATTAGGTATTTATGATAATTTTATCTTAGGTATAACCTATTTAAATATAGAGGAGGTATGAATATGGATATACGTGTAAATAATTTAGATTTAGGGTATGATCAATGTGAAGGATTAAATAATCTAGCTAAACAAAAAGGTCAAGACCTAATAAATGAATTAAAAAATAATATTAATAATTTAAAAGTACACTGGGTTGGTAATGATGCGATGGTGCATATAAATAATTTAATTGAATTATATGGTTTTCTAGGTAAATTAGTTGATAGTGCGATGAGCGTAACTTCTAATGCTGCTAATAGTATGATTAGATTACAGGAAATAAGACAAGCAAATGGTGGTATGGGTAGTGTAGGAGCAGCTTTGAATAGTTTTTATGAATATGGTTCTATTCCAAATGTAATTAGTACAACAGAGTATTATGTTGAACCTGCTGCTTTAAGTGATTTAACAACGCTTAAAAATATTTATTCTTCTTATAAGGAATTTATTACCAATTTTAAATCTAAAAAAGATGAGTTATTTAGTAATTGGACTATGGGTGCTAACATTGAAAACGCTAAAGCGAGATTTGAAGAATTTTCTAGTGTTTCAAGTAAATATGATAGTTATTTAGATAACGCTATCGAAAATCTTAGTAAAGCTTGTAACAATATATCTAAAGCTTAATTGTTTCGTTTTGTGAGGTGAAGTGATATGAATAATAAATTATTGATTAGTGTTTCTTTACCGATATTAGATATTAGTTTTGATTTAGAGGTTCCTAATATTATTAAAGTAGGTAGTTTAAAGAATATAATTTTAGATTATGTCAGAAATAATTATAATAATGATATGAATTTTGGAACATTTAGATTAATTAAAAGAGAAAGTGGAATTGAGTTGGATTCTAATTTATTGGTAAAAGATGCTAACATTAGTAATGGCTCAATTCTTGTACTTATTTAGTAGGAGCTGACATTTATGGCATATCGTGCAATAACATCGTCTTCTGGTAGTTCATCTTATTATGCAGGTGTAATACAAGAATTAAAAAACAAAAAAAGTAATTATGTTAAATTGCGAAAAGATTTAGTTGATATTGATTCAAAATTAACTTTAGTTTATAATACGTATTTTTTAAGTGCTATGGATAATTTAATAAAAGGATATGATTGCGGTGGAAAAACAATAAAACAAGATGATATTTATAGCATTGATTTAAGATTAGAATCCAATAAGAGTATCATAGAAGGAATAAAAAGTGATGTAGACGCAAGAATTAAAGAACTGAGTAGTAAAATATCTACTTATACAACTTATTACAACAATGCTTTAAGTAATGAAAGAAATCGAAAAAATAGTTTGTCAATAAACTAATAATTATAATATTTGAAAGGAGTATTTGATACAATGCATACTGACGTAGCGTGTTTGACAGAGTCAAGTAAATTTTTTGATGATTCATACAATGAACTTGGAAATTGTATTAATTTATTAAATATTGCAATTAATGATGCAGGTCTTGTATCTGATGGTTCTTATGTTGAACGTTTATCAACTGTTAAAAATAATATATCAACTATAAATGATGAATTAGATACTATTATTGGATATATTAATAAAACTATTGGTTTATTAAATACTTTTAATGACACAAATGAGTCTTTTGATTTATCACTTTTTGCATTGGATATATATAACAATAATGATTATTTATATTCGCTTAATAATATTATTAGTTCTGATAATTTAAGTAATACTAAGAAAATTAATCCAGATGCTGAAAAAAATATTTTATATATTTATAGTTATATGAGAAATAATTTGGGATATACCCATGATGGTGCAATGGCTATGATTAATAATATGGGAGCTGAAAGTGCTTTTAACCCAACTGCTAAAAACGTTTCAAGTGGTGCTTTTGGATTATGTCAGTGGCTTGATAGAAAACAGAAGCTAGTTGATTTTGCTAACGATCACCATTTAGATGTTAATGATATTGATACACAATTGCTTTTTATGGATGATGAATTAAAAACACGTTATAATAGTGGAAATCCCCAGCATCATCTATATGATCAAGTTACTGGCAAAATTGATGTCGATGCAAAATCATTATCTGGTAATATAACAAAAATTTATGAGGTACCTGTTGATTCAAGAGAAGAAAATTATTATGAAAAAATGCAAAATGTTGCAAATAGTAGATATAATTCTTATAATGATGTTATTGAAGATTTTTTAGATGCTAATAATGTTTTTAAAAGAACTAAGTCAAATGAAACTAGTGGATATAATAATGATTTTAATACACAAGATGTAAATGAAACTAGTGGAAATAATAATGGTTTTAATACACAAGATGTAAATGAAACTAGTAGAAATAATAATGGTTTTAATATACAAGATGTAAATGAAACACAAATAAATAATAATGTTACTAATGAAGTAACTTCGGATAATAATTCTAATCAATCTAGTAGTATAGAAGTTTTAGATGTAAATAGTAGTTCAAATAATACAAGTGGAATAACTAATAGTAATACTTATGAAATAAAAGAAGGAGATAGTCTTTATTCTGTCTTTGGTGATAAGTGGCGTGATGTTTATAATGCTAACAAGGATAAAATAAGTGATCCAAATTCGATTGGAGTTGGATTAGTGTTAAACATTCCGGACGGAGTTGAGATAAAATAGTTATATAGATTGGTAATATATAGATTATATATTACTTTTTTATTTATTCTGGTGTATAATTTTATTATGATAGAGGAGGTTAACTTTATGAGAGTATCTATAATTAGAAATGGATCTATTAGAGATTTTGTATTTCCTAATGAAGCTAAAGGTTCTTATTGGATTGATGGATTTGATATTAATGGAAATAAAAGAAATATAATTTTAATTGATTCTGATAATGGCAAATGGAAACTTGTTAGTAATAATAATGCTTATGTTGTTGTTAATGACGTAATGAATCCATTTGTTTATTTAGATAATTATAATTTTTATAAAATTAAAAATGAATATGATAAAGATACTTTTTTAATATATGTTTCTCCTGCTGTTGAACAATATAATTGTTATGAGATTAATGAACAATTAGAAAAAGGATTTTCTATTGGAAAAAGTGGAAAATGTCTTATAAAATATTCTGTATGTAAAGATGTAGAATGTTTTATTAAAAAAGAAACTGATAAAATATATGTTATTAATAATGATGGTAATGTTTATGTTAATAATGTAAGATTATTTAATAAAGTTGAATTAAAAATTGGAGATATTATTTTTATTAATGGATTAAGAATTATTATTAATGGTAATGATGATCATGGTGTTTCTTATTCTATTTATGTAAATAATATAAATTTAAATGATGTTAAGTTGGATATTTTGCCTACTGGTATTATACCTTCTAAATATGGTGAATTTACTATAAGTAATGATGATAACTATTATCCTATTTATAATGAGAATGATTATTTTTATAAAAAACCTAGAATTGTTCCTATGCTTAAAACTTTAGATATAAAAGTTGATGAACCACCTGCTAGATTTGAAAATAAAGAAAGTCCTTTTTTGCTTACAATTGGTCCAATGATTACTATGTCTATGACATCTCTAATGATGGGATATAATACTTTAAATGGTGTTAATAGTGGTACTATGACAATGAAGGATGCTACTCCATCTTTAATTATTTGTGGAGCAATGTTTGCTAGTATATTTATATGGCCTCTTATGACAAGATTTTATGAAAAATTTGAAACAGGTCGTAAAGAAAGAAAAAGACAAAAAAAATATAATAAATATATTGATAGTAAAATTGAGGAGATTAGTAAAGCTAAAAATGAGCAAACATCTATTTTAAAAATGCATTATTTGAGTAGTGAAGAAGCAAGTGATGTAATATTAAATAGAAGTTCAATTATGTGGCAAAGAAGAGTAACTGATGATGATTATTTAACAGTTAATTTAGGAACTGGTAATTGTCCAATGAAAATTAATATTAATTATCCAGAGGAAAAGTTTACATTAGAAGAAGATAATTTAAAAAAACTTGTTGAAAGATTAGGGAGTGAACCTAAAGTTTTGGAAAATGTTCCTATTCCTTACTCATTGAAAACAAATTATATCAGTGGAATTATAGGAAATGATTATTTGTATGCTTATGTTAAAAAATTGATTATACAAATTTTAGCTTTTCATAGTTATGATGATTTAAAGATTGTTGTTTTAACAGATGAAGAGCATGAACACGAATGGGCATTTTTAAGATTAGCTCCTCATTTATTTAGTGATGATAAAAGTATTAGATTTTTTGCTACAAATAATGATGAATATAAGGAAGTTTGTTATTATTTAAATCGTATTTATGAAGAAAGAAAAAATAATAAAGAAAACAACTTTGAACAATTATATTTAATTATTACTGATAGTTTTAAAAAGATTAGAGAAATTGATTTTATTAAAAATGTATTGGAAAATGAATATAATGGGTTTAGTATTTTTATGATGGATAGAAAAATGACTAATTTCCCAGATCAATGTACATCATTTATTGATTTAAGTTTAATTACTAGTAATAACTTTATGGGTGAAGTTAAAAATAATTTAGATGTTAATAATAGTCTACAATTTAATATAGATTTTAGTTATGTAATTGATTATGAGAAGTGTGTTGGAGTTCTTGCTAATACACCTATTGATATAAAAAGTGATAATGAAGGTAAACTTCCTTTAAAGATTGGCTTTTTGGAAATGTATGATGTTGGTAGAGTAGAACAATTAAATAGTCCGGCAAGATGGAGTAGCAATAATCCAGTTCTTAATTTATCTGCTCCGGTTGGTGTTGGAAGAAATGGTGAATTAATTACTATTGATTTACATGAAAAATACCATGGACCTCATGGTTTAATTGCAGGTATGACTGGTTCTGGTAAATCTGAATTTATTATTACATATATATTATCAATGGCACTTAATTATAGTCCTTATGAAGTTCAATTTATTTTAATTGATTATAAAGGTGGAGGACTTGCTGGTGCGTTTGAAAATAAATTAACAGGTGTTAAACTTCCTCATTTAGTTGGAACAATTACAAATTTAGATGCTAATGAAATTAAGAGAAGTTTAGCTAGTATAGAATCTGAACTTAAAAGAAGACAAGCACTATTTAATAAAGCTAGAGAAATTAGTGGTGAATCAACCGTTGATATTTATAAATATCAAAAAATGTTTAGACAAGGTGTATTAACTGAACCTGTATCTCATTTGTTTATTATATGTGATGAGTTTGCTGAATTAAAAAATCAACAACCAGAGTTTATGGAACAATTAATTTCTACTGCTAGAATTGGTCGTAGTTTAGGCGTACATTTGATTTTGGCTACACAAAAACCAAGTGGAGTAGTTGATCCGCAAATTTGGAGTAATACAAGATTTAGGGTATGTTTAAGAGTTCAGGATACATCTGATTCTAATGAAGTTATTAAAAAGGATGATGCAGCATTTTTAAAACAAACAGGTAGATTTTATTTTCAAGTTGGATATGATGAGGTATTTACAATTGGACAGGCTGCTTATGCTGGAGGTACGTATGTTCCTTCTGATAATATAAAAAAAGATGTTGATAGTTCAGTAGATTTTATAAATAATATTGGATATGTTACTAGAAAAGTAGATACTAAACCAAAAGTTAATGTTGTTGCAAACAATAATGGTGAAGAACTATCTAATATTGTTAAATATTTGTCAAATCTTGCTAAAGAACAAAATATAAAATGTAAACAGTTATGGATGCCTAAATTACCACCTATTATATTGGTTGATAGTTTGAGGGAAAAATATAGTTTTAAAAAGAATGATTTTATTTTAAATCCTATTATTGGTGAATATGATGTTCCAAGCAAACAAGAACAAAATGTTTTGACGGTACCTTTAACTGAAAATGGTAATGTATTAATTTATGGTGCTGCTGGTAGTGGTAAAGAAAACTTTATTATGACAATGTTGTATTCATTTATGAATGATTATTCATCTTCTGAGGTAAGTACATATATAATTGATTTTGGTAGTGGAGCTCTTAACAGTTTTAATGATTCAGCAATTGTTGGTGATATTATTTCTGGTTATGATGAAGAAAGAATTGAAAATTTATATAAAATGCTTAATGCTACTATAAATGAAAGAAAAAAATTATTTGCTAATTTTGGCGGTAGTTTTGTTAATTATATTAAAAATAGTAATAGAAAGATATCTAATATAGTTGTCATAATTAATAATTATGAAGCTTATATTGAAGCTTATGATAAATATTCTGATACATTAAATAGTATTACGAGAGAATGCTTTAAATATGGTATTTACTTTGTATTAACTGTTAATACACCTAATGGGGTAAGATTTAGATTAAGACAGAATTTCTCTTTAATATATGCTTTAAATCAAAATAATGAAGATGATTTTTCTAGTATTATTAATGGATTTAGAAGAAATTACCCAGCTAAAAATTTTGGTAGAGGTATTGTTAAGATAGATGATATTTATGAATTTCAAAGTGCAGTTATAAGTGATACAAACATGAATGAAGCCATTGCAAATAAGATTAGTACTTTTAATAAAAATAATTTAAAAGTTAAAAAAATTCCAGTGTTACCTGAAATTGTTGATAAAAATAGTGTAAGTACAGTATTAAATAAAACAAGCGATATTGCTATCGGTATAAATAAAAATAGTCTTAATATCAGTACATTTGATTTTAAGAAGAATATAATTAATTTAATAAGTACGTTAGATTTGTTGTCTATTGATAAATTTATTAATCCATTAATTAATCAAATTATTTTTAAGCAAAATAGAAAGTTAATAGTTATAAATAGTTCTGATTTTAAAGTTAATGAAGATAGCCGTAAATATTGTCAATATGTTGATGGTAGCTTTGATGATTTTGTAGGAAAATTATGTAATTATATTAATGACTTATATAATATGTATAAAGATAATAATTATAATCGTGATTTCTTAAGTAATATTAAACCTATTTATTGTATGATAATTGGTATTGATGATTTAATGGGTAAATTGTCTATTGATAATAAAAGAATATTTGAAGATATGTTTACTAAGTGTAAGGATTTAGATATTATTAATTTTATTATAGTCGATAGTGTTGATAAGATTAGAAAAGTAGAAAGTGAATCTTGGTATAGAAATAATATTAATAAGAGTTTTGGTATTTGGCTTGGTAATGGAATTAATGAGCAATACTCAATTAATATAAGTCAAAAAGTTGCTAATATGAGAGATGATGTACCAAATAATTTCTGTTTTGTTATTAATAGAGGTAAGGCTGAGTATGTAAAATATGTAGAAAGTTTTGATTTGAATAGTAAGTAGGTTGATAAAATGTATATAATAATAAAAAATGAAAATAGTAATGTTATTAATATGCTTTCTGTTAATACGGTTAAAACTTTAGTTGGTGAATTTACTAGAGAAGATTTAGATAGAGAGTTAAATAATGTTAATTTTGATAAAGCTATAATAGATTTGACATCTATAAAAAACTATTATGATGATAATTATTTATATAATTTCTTGGAATTTTTTAAAGATCCAAATAATGTAATTATTTTGTTAAATGATGGTTTTGTTGCTAATAGTAAAGAATTTTTGGGTAAATTGATTGAAAGAGGTTACTATAATTTTGCAACAAGCGATAGTGCTGTTAATAAACTTTTAGAAAGAAATAATACTTTTGATGATGTTAGAAAATACTTAGAAGGATATGACTTTTTAAAGGTTGATAGTATTGTTTCTGATAAGGAAATAAGTAATAGATTTGAGACTGATAAAATAATCATTGGAATTGAGAATGGAACTCCTCATGCAGGTGCGACTACTTTAATGTATATGCTTGTTAAAGAAATAAGTAAAAGTAAAAAAGTTAAAGGTATTGAAATGTTTAATAATGATTCTTTATATTTTAAAGATGATCGAATTATTACATGTCAAAGTAGGGTTCAATTTGAAACTATTGTAAAAACCTTAAAGGATATTGATGTATTTATTGTTGATTTAAATGGATCTGATGTAAAGGAAATATGCAATAAATTAGTATATTTAGTTGATCCTGGTTCAACTAAGCTTAACAAGATTGTAAAGGGAAATCAAAAGGAATATGAACATTTATTAAATTGTAATGTAGTTTTAAATAGAAGTAATATAAAAAATGATGGTTTAAAGAATTTTGAATATGAAACTCATTTAAAAATTGTTGGAAATGTTCCTAATTTAAATGAGAGATTAGATAGTAATAGTGAATTAAATGATTTGGTTAAATTTTTAGTAGGTAATATTAAAGTAAAGAGTAGTCATGGTGGATTGTTCTCTTTTCTAAGAAGAAAAAAATAATATAAAAAATATCACATTAATTTTTGTGATATTTTTTGTTGAATTATGTATTTTATAGGCATTTTATTTAATTATGCATAAATTAATATAGGGTGTGATGACAAATGGCTAAAAAGGTGGTAATTGATAGCGGTCACGGTGGAAGTGATTCTGGGGCTATTGGTAATGAGATTATTGAAAAAAATTTAACTTTAGATATAAGTAGGTATATGTATGATAGGTTAAAAGAACTTGGTGTTCCAGTTAAATTAACGAGAAATAGTGACGTTGATTTGCCTGCTTCGGAAAGACCTCAAAGAGTTCTTGATCAATATGGTAATGGGAAAGATGTTATTGTTATTTCTAATCATATTAATTCTGGTGGTAATGGAACGGCAGAAGGTGCTGAAGTAATTTATGCATTAAGAAATAAAGATACACTTGCTAAAAAAATATTAGATGAATTAGAAAAACAAGGACAACTAGTTAGAAAATATTATCAAAGAAGATTACCTAGTGATTATAATAAAGATTATTATTATATATTGAGGAATACGCCTAATACGGAAGCTTTAATTGTTGAATATGGGTTTTTAGATAATGCGAGTGATGCTAATAAACTTAAAAATAATTATAAAAAATATGCTGAAGCGGTTGTTAAAGCAATAACTGAATATGCTGGTTATAAATATGTTCCTCTTGTTAATAGTGATTATTACGTTGTTAAAAAAGGAGATACATTGTGGAGTATTGCAAGGGCTTATGGTCTTACTGTTGAAAGGCTAAAATCTTTAAATAATTTGACTAGTAATAATTTGACTATTGGTGATTCATTAATTGTTAAAGATAGTAGTGGAAGTAGTGATAATAGTTCTAGTGCTGATAATAATAAATATTATATAGTTAAAAAGGGTGATAGTTTGTATTCAATTGCTAGAAGTAATAATATGACGGTGGATGAACTTAAGTCTTTAAATAATTTAACTAGTAATATTTTATCTATTGGACAAAGACTAATAATTAGTAGTGGTTCTAATGTTCCAAATAATGTTTATGTAGTTAAAAAAGGAGATACTTTATGGAGTATAGCTAATAATTTTAATGTTAGTGTAAATGATTTGAAGAGTGCGAATAATAAGAATAATAATAGTTTGAGTATTGGAGAACAATTAATTATTCCGGGGAAAAGTACTGGCGAAAATGTTAATACAACCATTTATACTGTAAAGAGTGGAGATAATCTTTATAGTATTGCTAGACGTTATAATGTGACGGTTAATGAAATAAAATCTTTAAATAATTTGACTAATAATTTACTTAGTATAGGACAAAAATTAAGTATTCCAATATAAATAAAAAGATTATATTGCTAATAATTAATATTAGGATATAATCTTTTTTCTATTCTTCTGTTTCGGCGATATTTTTACATACTGTAACTTTTAAGTTATCAATGTTATTAGTAAGTGTTCCACTACGGATATCTTGACTTGTTATTTTGTTATTTTCACATTCATTTGAAGTTTGCTCTTCTTCAATTATGGTAATGTTTCTAGAACTTGCCCATTCTTTAACATAGTCTATAGATGAACCAATAAAATTTGGTAAAGTTTCATTTCTAGTTCCTGATGTAACATTCTTGCCTATAACTGGAATTGTAAATTCTTTATTTGCTGAGAATGAGAAAGTTTTAATTAATTCGGTATCTTGTAATTCAAGATTTTCTTTCATTGCTTTTACAATTTCTTTTAAACTATCTTCGTAATATTGGAATGTATACATATCATAACCATTTTGATATATTGTTAAATCGTAACCACTTAGGTATGTTTTTTGAATATTTATAAAGTTATTATCATCAAAATTATTATTAAGTAAGATATTTTTACCTACATTATAGAAATTTAATATTTCTTTAGTTGACATGTTTGTATCAATATTATTTGATACTGCGTTTAATAATTTATAAAAGGTATCAATTGATCTAATTGTTTTAGTTTTATTAGCAATTGCTGTAACAACTGCTTGTTGATGTTCGATTCTTTTAAAATCAGATGATGCAAATTGATGTCTGTTTCTTGAGTAAGCAAGAGCTTGTTCACCATTAATAGTTTGATTGGGTCCTGGTGTGATATATACTAAATTTTCACCAAAGCTACGATTTGAATCTTGTTCACAAATTTTATCGCCACAATTAATGTTTCCATTTTTTCTAAAATCCGGTTTATCTATATCTAAAGTAACACCACCAAGGGCATCTACTAAAGAAACTACACCTTTAAAGTTAATTTTTACATAATAATCAATATTAATATCAATTAAATTTTGAATTGTATCTATCATACATTTAGTTCCGTATCCAGCTGCAGAATTTATTTTATTACTTTTGTTATTATTACAAGCAATTGGTACATATGTATCTCTTGGAATAGAGAAGATAGTTGCTGATAATGTTTTAGGGTTAAATGTTAATAACATTATTGAATCACCATTAAAGGCAGCGTTATTTGATAAACCATCATATTCAGAATCAACACCTAGTAGTAAAACTGTAAATGGTTCAGTAACTGATTTATTGGTTGATGCTACTGTATCTTTATTTTTCATTTGTTTACTATAAGAATCTATTATAAATGTCTCGTTTGCGATGTTTATATATTTTTCAATATTGTTATATTTTAAAACATAGTTTCCATCTATAAATATAGCATCTACTTCTTTATTATATAAAGCATCAAGTAATTTTTCACATGAGTCATATTCTATTATTTTGGCTTTCATTCCCTTATTAGCCATATATTCTTGAGGTAAAATATATCCTTCAATATCTTCTTCATTATTTATTAAACCGATAGTTTTTATTTCAATATCTTTATCTAAACTAATTAAATTAGTTGTATAAATTATTTTATCTTTGCTTATATTATCTACTATTTTATAGGTCTTATTTATATAATAGTATCCAAATGAATTAACGCCAGTAAAGATGGCTGTAAGCACTAATAAAATGGTTAAAATTACATGTTTTTTTAAAATTAATAATACTAGTCCAATAAATAAAAATAAAATTAAGTTTAAATATAAAAATATTATTAAAATAATTCTAAATAATGTTTCAATATTTCCTAATAATATTAAACTATAAGAAAACAAAATTATTGATACTAAATATAGAATAAATAGTATATAGAAAGATATACGATATATCTTGTTTGTTTTTTTTAATTTTTTAAATAAATTTTTAATATTATTCTTTTTACTCATGGCTTTCACCTAGTATAAATATTAACATAAATTTTTTTAAAATAAAAGTGATATATGCCAATTCGTTAAGTCATTATGTAACATAAAATAATATGGGTGATGGAATGTGGATAGTACAATAATTATTGTTGTTGGATTAATTGTATCATTAATTTCAATAGTAACACCTATAATAAAACTTAATAATAATTTAACTAGATTAAATGTAACGATAGTAGGACTAACTAATTCAATGGAAGAAGTACTAATAACAACAAAAAATCATGAAAAAAGAATTATGTATTTGGAGCATAACTGGAAGAGTGGTGAAGAAAATGGAAATAACAATTCCTAGTATTATTTCTTTGATGACTTTTATAATAGGTTATATTAGTAAATATTTAGGATTAGATAGTAAATATATTCCATTTCAAAATATTGTAATTGGAGTATTATCAGGAATATTAGTGTATTTTTTAAAGTTAGATACAAATATATGGAGTGCTTTAGTTATATGTTTAATTTCAGCATTATCAGCAGGTGGTTTATATGATTCTATTAAAAAAAATAATGATGGAGAAATAAGTTAAATTATTAAAATTTAAAATTATTTATTTTGAAGAACTTTAAATTTTTAGAGTTCTTTTTCTAATTTACTAAAAATAAGTTACATGGTATACTATAAAGGAAGAAGAAGGGAACTAATTAATATGAAAAAAGTTATAAAAATTGTTATAGTTCTATTGTGCTGTTTAGGAGTTTTTTCAATATATAATTATATTAAACCTGTAGATGATACATATAAATTATATATTAAATGTAATAATCATAGTGAAAAATATAATGTTATGATTAATGATGAAATTAAGTTTGCAACTGATGATGAAAAGTGTGCTTTAAATTTAAAAGTAGAAGATATAAATAGAGATTATATTAAATTAAATTCTAATACGTTTTTTTATAAAATTAATGGTAGAAATTTAATAGATAGTTTAACTTTGTCATATGATGTATATGTATCTAGTAATAGTGATTTAACTTTAGTTGGTCATGATAAAGATACTAGATTCGAGTTCTCTTATAAATAATTATTAATGGGTGGATAGGTATGAAAAAATTTATTTTATTATTTACTTTTTTGTTATTACCAAAAGTCGTGTTTGCGGATAATGATTTTTTACTTTCTTGTGATAAAAATAAAATTAATGTAAATGATCAAGTTATTTGTAGATTGTCTTTTAAATCTGATGATGAGTATAATTATATTAAATATGATATAGCTGAACTTGATGGGCTTTCTCTAATTGATGTTAGAAGTAATTATTCTAATTTATGGAATGTGAAAAATAATGAAAGTTTATCACAAAATGTGGTAAATGGATTACAAGAATTTGGTATTTTATTGTTTAAGGCTGATAAATCTGGAGAATATAGTGTTAAAGTTTCAAATATATCTTATGGAATTTATAATTCTGAGGAATTAAAAGATGTAAAAGAAGTTAGTACTAAGGTTAAAGTTATTAGTGATGATAATTTTTTAAAAAGTATTATGATTAATGATGTTGTAATTGAAGATTTTGATATTAATAAATTTAATTATACTTATGAAACTTATTTAGATGAACTTAATATTGAGGCAGTTTCTAATAATAAGTTTGCAAGCATTAGTGGTACTGGAAAGATAACCTTAACTAAACATTTAGAAAGAGTTGTTGTTCCAATAATTGTTACTAGTGAAAGTGGTGCTAGTAGAGCATATATAGTAAATATTGTTAATAAAAATTATGTTGATAATAAAGTAAATAAAACATTAGAAGATTTAATTATTAAAAATGATGCAGGGGATACGATTATATTTGATTTTAAGAGTGAAATATATGACTATAATATCGAAGTTGGTAGTAAAGTTAATTATGTAAATATTTCACCTAAGATTTTAAATAAAGATTGTAATTTTGTTAAAGGATTTAATGGTGGTAAGGTTAGTATTAAATCTGGTAATAATATAGTTTTAATAAAAATAGTAGATAAAGATAACAATGAAAAAACTTATGTTTTAAATATTATTAAACCAATAGAATCTTTTTCTAACAATAGCTATTTAAAATCTATTGATATAAAAGGTTATAATTTAAAATTTAGTAAAAAAGTAAGAAATTATAATTTGGAAATTAAAAGAAATGATAGAAGTTTAGATATTAGTCCGGTTCTTGATGATGAAAATGCATCATATGTAATTAGTGGAAATGAGAATTTAAAAAATGGTAGTGTTATTTATATAACTGTTACTGCTCCTGATACATCTAATACGGTTTATACTATTAATATAAGTGTTAAGAAAGCTAATATGTTTGTGATTCTTTATTTAATTATTCCAGTTGGATTAATATATTTAGGATATAAATATAAAGATAGTATTGTTAAGTTATTAAAGAAGAAGAAATTAATTGAAGATTTAACTTTAGATGAATTATTAACAAGATATAATTTGAATTATAAAGATAAGGGATTAACTAAATTTTTTGATAAATTAAGTGAAGTGGATAAGAGAACTATTTTGATTGATTCTTTAAAAAATAATATTTTAGCTAATAAAACTAGTTTATACTTAGACTTATATAAAGCAAGTAAACATGGTGTTAAAAAGAATAAAAAAGCTAGTACTAAAAACAAGGTTAAGAAAAATAAAAAGAAATGAATATTTTGAATAATTAATTCATTTCTTTTTTGTCTATTTTTAGTTTTTTACCAATTTTCTTTAATTTCAGGTCTTGAGTCTGGTTTATTAACTACTTTGATTCCAAAGCCAGCAGATGTTGTTCCACCATCAACTAAGATATCAGTACCGGTTAAGTAACCATTTTGAGGATTAATAACTGAACTTATTAAGTAACCTATTTCTTCTGGTTTAGCACCACGATCAAATCCGGAATAATGCAAACATAACTGTGTACCTGGTTCGTTTGCTTCTTTAACTGTCATTGGAGTATGAACGAATCCTGGTGAAACTGAAACAACGCGAATATTTTTTTCTTTAGCATATTTATATGCACAATTTTTAACATACCATATAACAAAATTTTTAGATAAACAATAGGCAATTTGGGATGCTTTTTCTTTTCCTAATAGTTTACATCTTTTAATCATTTTTTCTAAAAATAAGTTTTCATCTCTTAGAGCAAAATAGTAAAATTTTTTAGGAATTAAGATTTTAGGCATTGTATAAGCTGAACATGATGCAACATCACAAATACATCCTCCGTCCATAACTTTAAAAAATTCTTGATTTATATATTTTGTTCCTAAAGCATTAATTTTTAGAACATTTTCTGATGATACACCAGTACCTGAAACACCTGCTGAGTTAACAACACCTACTATGTTACCTTTGCTTTTAGCAAATATAGCAAGTTTTTCGACGTTTTCACGATTTGATGTATCACATACATAATATTCTACATTAATACCACATTCTTTTATTTCTTTTGTTGCGTTTATTAGTTTTTCTTCATTTCTTCCACTTATTATTACTAAACTATTTTCTTTTGGCATCATTTTGGCTGTTGCTAAACCTATACCTGATGCTCCTCCTGTTATTACATAAATATCTTTCATTTTTTATTCCTTCTTTCCATAATCATGATCTAATAGATCAAATATATTTGTTTTCAATTCTTCTAACGTTCCTTTATTAATTATTTCATAGTCATATTTATCATAATTATCCAGAGCGGTTTCAGTTCGATGAACACTTTCGGTTTGGTTTAAACTATTATCAAATTCAGGTCTAACTATATTTATTTTGATGACATTTGAATATGTACTATTAATTGTATCTAATTCTTCTGGTAATCTTGCATCACTTATAGTTATAATATCTGCAAAATAGCTAAGCACCTTAATATCATCAACGATTCTTTTTATAAAATAATAATTATCAATTTTGTCTCTAATAATATCAGTACCTAGTTGTTGTAAAAGTGTTCTTGGTTTAGTTTCTTCAGAGCCATCCCATGAACTTATTAATTTAGCATAATATTTAATATAAAAACTAAATTGTAAGTTTATAACTTTTAAATTATTTTTTTCTCCATATTCTTTAATAAAACTAGCAGTTGTATCTTTACCAGCACGAGCTTTACCAGCTAGCATTATTATTTTAGGATTTTTATTTGTTATTTCCATAAATTACCTCTTCTATAATAAATATAATATATTTTTAGGAATTTTTACAATTATTTGTTAAGTAATGTGTAAAGTTTTGTAAGAATATGTAAGAAAAAGGTATATAAAAATATATTTGACATAATAATATAATGTCAAGAAGTAGTTTATTTCTTGATTTGACACATTTTATTTAATTTGATATAATGTGTTTGTGAGAGATGGTCCCACCGTTAATCGGAGGGGTTATCTCTTTTTATTATGCATATTATTTTATCTTCTCTTTTTATAATAATTTTATTTAACCATGATACTTTATTATAAGTATATAATTTGGATATTCTAGTAAATATTTCTGCATCTGTTAAGGATGATTTTGAAAAATCGAAAATAAAATTTGTCGCCTGTTTTTTATGATCTTCTATGGCATGGTATAATATGTTTTTACCCTGACCTGTAATTTCTTTCAAATCCCAATATTCATTTCTAAATAAATAATCTGCTGTTTGAATACCTTCTGGATAATTAATTCTTGGTAGCATATATATTTCACCACCAAAGTTATTTTCTAACCAAATTGCTATTTCTTTTTCCTTTTTTGTATAGTCAAGTACTACATTCTTCTTATCAACATAATATTTTTTATTTTTGTGTTTAAAATATAATTGATTTTTTACTTTATAAGTATTTGGAGTAGCATTTTCAATCCACTCTATTGTAATATCTTTATAGTTTTTTTGTCATACTTAATATTTGTTCTCTTTCTTTAAAATTTACATCGAATGTTTATAAAATATCATAATATTAATGTTAATGTAAACATTTTTTTATTTAGTTATAAATTTTGAAATTCTTCAATAAAATTATTTTGTGTGATAAAATATTATTTATCTAGGAGGTATATAATTATGCTTGAAATTAAAAATATATGTAAAGAATATAAAGTAGATAATTATACTCAAAAAGCACTTGATAATGTAAGCGTTAATTTTAGAGATAATGAATTTGCATCAATATTGGGTCCTTCAGGAAGTGGTAAAACAACACTTTTAAATATTATTGGTGGATTAGATAAATATGATAGTGGAGATTTAATTATTAATGGAGTAAGTACTAAAAATTATAATGATAGAGATTGGGATACTTATAGAAATCATAAAATTGGATTTATATTTCAAAGTTATAATTTAATTGGTCATCAAACTATTTTGAGTAATGTAGAACTTGCTTTGACATTGGCAGGAATATCTAAAGCAGAAAGAAGAAAAAGAGCAATAGAGGCACTTGATAAGGTGGGATTAAAAGATCATATCAATAAAAGACCTAATCAATTATCTGGTGGACAAATGCAGAGGGTTGCCATTGCTAGAGCTTTAATAAATAATCCAGATATACTTCTTGCTGATGAGCCTACGGGAGCATTAGATTCGGTTACAAGTGTCCAAATAATGGAGTTATTAAAAGTAGTAGCTAAAGATAAATTAGTTATAATGGTTACACATAATCCGGAACTTGCTAAAAAATATTCAACTAGAATAATTGAACTTAAAGATGGAAAGATAATAAGTGATAATAATCCATGTAAAGAGAAAAGTAAAATTAGTAAAAAAATTGATAATGTTAAGAAGACATCAATGTCATTTATAACTGCACTTAGTTTATCATTTAATAATTTAATGATTAAAAAGAAAAGAACTTTACTTGTTTCATTTGCTAGTTCAATTGGAATTATTGGTATAGCGCTTATTTTAGGGCTATCGACTGGATTTCAAAATTATATTGATAAATTACAAGAAGATACTTTAGCTAGTTACCCTTTAACAATTACAACTGAGCATAGTGATTTAACTAATATGTTACTTACAATGGTTAGTGATGAGAGTGATAATGAAGGGGATAAAGTAATTGAAAAACAATATATATCTAGTATGTTTGGAAATGTTAAAAGTAATGATTTAAAGATATTTAAAGGTTATATAGATAAAAATTATGATTTAATAAAAAATGATATTTCTACAATAAAATATAGTTATAATGTTGAACCTTTAATTTATACAAGGGATGTTACTAATAAGATTACTAAAATAAATCCAAGTGATATGTTTTCTTCTTTTGGTGCAAGTTCTATGTATTCTTTTTCTTCAGTATTTAATCAAATGATTGATGATATATCTTCACTTGAAAAAGATTATAGTGTGTTAGCAGGAAGTTGGCCTAAAAATTATAATGAGATGGTTATTGTTTTATCAAGTAAGAACACTATAAGTGATTTATTAGTTTACTCTTTAGGCTTAAGAGATAGTAGTGAACTTAATAATATGATAAAAGATATTATGGCTGGTAAAGAAGTAAATATAAAAAATGATCCAATGGAATTTACTTATGAAGATTTAATGAATGTTAAGTTAAAGTTAGTTAATCCAAGTGATATGTATAAATATAATTCTAAATATAAAGTTTATGAAGATTTAAGTGAAGATAGTGATTATGTTAAAAAGATATATGATAGTGCGGAAGAGTTAAAAATAGTTGGGGTCGTTGCACCTAATTTATCTAATTCTTCAATGAGTTTAATGGCAGGTGTTGCATATCCTAGTAGTTTAACTAAACATATTATTGAACTTGCTAGTGAAAGTGAAATTGTTAAAAAACAACTTGAAAATGAGAATATAGATGTATTTACTAATAAAGCTTTTGATAGTAAAAAGAATAATACGAATATTAATTTTGAAGATATGATTAGTATAGATAAAGATATGCTTCAAAGTGCTTTTGGAATTAATCTAGATGAGAATAAACTTAAAAATATGACAAATGGTTATACTAAAAAAATTGAAGAAAGTATTAGTACTGATAATAGTAGTGCTTTAAATGATTTTAATAAAGTTTTAAATGATATTATGAATGGATTTATTAATGATTATGATAGTAATCCGAAGGAAAGCGTTACTAAAGATGAGGTAGTTTATAAAGTTATTAGTTTAAGTAAAGTTAGTGATTATGTTACTGAATATATAAATAATGATGGTGTAAGTGATAGTTTAAGTGAACTTGAAAAGAATTATTATGTTCCAACTAGTGTATTTAAAGATACTTATAATGGTTTGTTACTTGCATTTTTAAATAGTTATATTGGTTCTTATTTGGCAAATGATAGTTCTTTTAACGATGGAACAGAAGTTAGAGTATTATTTAATAATGATTTAATTAATAGTTCTTTAGAGATATTCTTAAAATCTAGTGTTGTTAGTTTAACTGGTGGTAAGATGGCTGATGGTATGTTAGAAGCTAAAATGAAGGTTAATATTTTAACTACGGTTGGAGAACTTAGTAATAATTTAGTTAAGGATGTTGCTTCTTCATTTAATGTTGATCAAGATAAAATTGCTAAGGCATTTAAGTTTAATTTAAGTGAAAAAGAATTAAGTAGATTAATGAATGCATTTTCTAGCAATGAGATGGGAAGTGCAAGTACTAATTTAAGTAGTTTAGGATATCAAGATATTGAAAATCCAAGTATGATTTCGTTGTATTTTAATAGTTTTGATAGTAAAGAAAATGTATTAAAGTTTATTGATAATTATAATGAACAAGCTAAAAATAATAATGAGGAAGAGAAGGTAATTAATTATACTGATACTACTGGTATATTAATGAAATCTGTTAAAAAGATTGTCGATAGTGTAAGTTATGTATTAATTGCGTTTGTTTCAATAAGTTTAATTGTTTCAAGTATTATGATTGGAATAATTACATATATAAGTGTACTTGAAAGAACTAAAGAAATTGGTATTTTAAGAGCAATAGGTGCTTCTAAACGGAATATTTCATCTATATTTAATGCTGAAACTTTTATTATAGGTTTGCTATCAGGAACAATTGGTATTGGAATATCATTATTTTTGTTAGTGTTTATTAATCAGTTAATTCATAAGTTAACGGGAAATCCAGATATAACTGCGGTACTTCCATTAATTAGTTCAATAATATTAATTTGTTTAAGTGTAGTATTGACTTTAATAGGTGGTTTAATTCCATCACGAATTGCAAGTAAAAAAGATCCTGTTGAAGCACTTAGAACAGAGTAGTAAATAGAGTAAGCAAATTAAATTTTGCTTGCTTTTTTGATATTAATAAATAATTATAAAATGGAAAAATGTGAAAAATTTTTAAAATATGTCAATTCTTTTTTTTCGTTATTCTAATTATAAGAATTCTTTTGTTTATACTGGTGGTTCTTGTGTTAAATGTTTTTTTAAATGAATTTTATAAGTAGGTTTTGGATTGTGATAGTTTAAGTATAACTGAAAAAGAATAAAATTATTAAATTGTTATGTCTATGGATATATATTATTATGGTTAGTTTTAATTTTTATTATAGTGTTATGTATTTAGATTTTTTTATTTCCCAAAATAAAAAAAAACTGCTTTTTGGGAAATGAAGTATTCCAATACTATTGGAGGTACATGATGAAACTAATTAAAAGAAATTTCTATTTGGATAAACTAATTAATACAATGAATACGCCTGATATAAAGGTAATAACAGGGGTTAGACGTGCTGGAAAATCAAAATTGTTAGATGAATTCAAAGCATATATAATTAATAATGTTGATAATTATAATATAATTCATATTAATTATAATTTAATTAAATTTGAAGATATTAAGGAATATCATAAATTAATAGAATATGTTGAAAATAATTATAATAGTAAGAAACATAATTTTTTGTTTATAGATGAAGTTCAGATGTGTGATGGTTTTGAGAAAGCAATTAATAATTTTCATGCCGAAGAAAAATACGATATATATATAACAGGGTCAAATGCTTTTCTTATGAGTAGTGACTTAGCAACCTTATTTACAGGTAGAACATTTGAAATAAAGGTATATCCATTTTCATATAGAGAATTTTTAGAATACTATCATATGGAAAATAATGAGAAATCATTTAATGCTTATGTTCTTGAAGGCGGATTAGCTGGTTCATATTTATATAAGGAACAAGATGAAAAATATAATTATGTAAATAATGTTTATAACACTCTTATAAAGAGAGATATTTGTAACAAATATAATATTAAAAAGGATTATTTGCTTGATATGATTAATAATTTCTTAATGGAAAATATTTCTAATTTAACTTCAATAAGAAACATAGCAGATACTCTTACAAATAATAAAGATAAAATAAATCATAAAACTGTTAGTTCTTATATTAATTATTTATGTAATGAGTTTTTATTTTATAAAATAAGAAGATATGATATTCAAGGAAAGAAATATTTAGCATCTCAAGATAAGTATTATTTAGTTGATCATTCTTTCAAATATGCTAAATTAGGAACTAAAAATATAAATTATGGCAGAGTTTATGAAAATATAGTTGCTATGGAATTACTTAGGAGAGGATATGAATTATATGTTGGCACTTTGTATGAAAAAGAAATTGATTTTGTAGCTACTAGAAGAAACGAGAAAATATATATTCAAGTATCTAGTGATATAGGAGATGATTTTGAAAATAATACATTTAAAAGAGAGGTTGAATCATTATTAAAAATTAAAGATGCTTATCCTAAAATATTAATTGCAAGAACTAGACATGATGTTTATTTATTTGAGGGAATTCAAATTGTTGATATATCTAGTTGGCTATTACAAGATAATTGTTAGATGCTTATTAAAAAAATTTGTACTATTATTTTTATATATTTAATAGTATAATTTAAGTAGAAGGATGTGATAATTATGTGGCTATGGATATTAATAGCTGTAATAGTAGTTATTGTACTTTGGGTATTATCAACTTATAATACTTTAGTTGGTTTAAGAAATACTTGTAAAGAAGCATTTTCTACTATGGATGTTTATTTAAAGAAAAGATGGGATTTAATTCCAAATTTAGTTGAAACTGTTAAAGGTTATGCTAAACATGAAAAAGATACTTTACAAGAAGTTATTTCATTAAGAAATACTCCATATGAAAGTATGAGTGATGATGAGAAGGTTAAAACTAATCAAAAGTTAAGCCAAAGTGTAACAAAGATTATGGCTTTAGCAGAAGCTTATCCAGAATTAAAAGCTAATGAAAACTTTAAAGAATTAAGTACTGACTTAAGTAAAATTGAAGAAGATATTGCTAATTCAAGAAAATATTATAATGGTACTGTTAGAACTTATAATAATAAAGTTGAAATGGTTCCTAGTAATATAGTTGCTAGTATTTTTGGATTTAAAACAAGAACTATGTTTGAAGTAGATGCTGCTGAAAGAGAAAATGTTAAAGTAAAATTTTAGAAGGTGAAAAAAGTGAATAGAAAAATTATAAATTTATTATTTTGCATATTTACTTTTTTTCTTTTTAGTTTAAATTGTTATGCAAATGATTATGATATAACTAAATATGATGTTGAGATAGTTGTTGATGAACATAATAAATATAGTATAAAAGAAAATATTGATACTTATTTTAATGTAAGTAAACATGGAATTATTAGAAGAATTCCTTTGTATAACAATATTATTAGACAAGATGGTACTAGGGAAAGAAATAGGGTATTAATATCAAATGTTCATGTTAATGAAGAATTTGCTTCTTCTAGAGAAAGTTATAATTATGTTCTTAAAATTGGTAGTGCTGATAAAACGTTAATGGGAAAACATTCTTATTCTATTTCTTATGATTATGATTTAGGACTTGATAAAAATAATAAATTTGATGAATTATATTTTAATATAATTGGTACAGAATGGGATACTGATATTAGTAATGTAACTTTTAAAATTACAATGCCTAAAGAATTTGACGCTAGTAAACTAGGTTTTAGTTATGGTAGGTATGGTTATAGTAATACAGACAATATTAGTTATGATGTTGATGGTAATGTAATAACAGGAAGTTTTGAAGGAACATTATTAGCTGGAGAAGGATTAAATGTTAGACTTGAATTACCTGAAGGGTATTTTATTAGAAAATCTGTTGGTTCTAGCTTGTTAGAGT
The DNA here is from genome assembly GCA_947522695.1 of uncultured Bacilli bacterium. Classification (GTDB taxonomy): domain Bacteria; phylum Bacillota_I; class Bacilli_A; order RF39; family UBA660; genus CAG-533. The sequence continues at coordinate 24,198 of CANNTX010000015.1, forward strand.
GCTGGTATTATATCATTCCTATATTAGGTGTTTTAATCTCTTATTTAATTTGGAAAAAGTATGGTAAAGATGATCAAGTTGTTGATGTTGTATCGTTTTATCCACCAGAAAATATGAATAGTTTGGATGTAGCGTTTGCAAAAAAAGGAAGTGTTAATTCAAATGATGCTGTATCACTTTTAGTTTATTTAGCAAGTAAAGGCTATATCAAAATAGTTGAAGATAAGAAGAGTAAAAGTAGATTTACTATTCAAAAAGTTAAAGAATATGATGGTAATAATAAAGAAGAAGAATTATTTTTTAGAGGATTATTTAAAAAAGTTTGGGATTCTATTTCAAGTGATGAATTAAATGAAAGTTTTTA
>CANNTX010000016.1 GCA_947522695.1 uncultured Bacilli bacterium
TTAAACGCCGAAGATAGTGAATGCGAAAATAGGTAGTTGCCAATTTTTTTTTTGCAATTTTTTTGCTTTAATTGTAAACCTGTATTTACAATTAATATTTGATACAATATAATTAATATAGGTGATAAGATATGGATTATAAATATACATCAAGAAGTATTGATGACACTATGGAATTAGCTGAAAATATTGAATCAGAAAAATTTCCTGGCATGGTTATATGTCTAGATGGTGAATTAGGAAGTGGTAAAACCGTATTTGTTAAAGGCTTTGCTAAATCACTAGGAATTTCTGAAACAATTACTAGTCCAACATTTAATTTAATAAAAGAATATGAATCAGGAGAAATGCCACTATATCATATGGATGTTTATAGATTAGAAGGTAAATGTGAAACAATTGGTTTCAATGATTATTTCAATAAAAACGGAATTTGTATCATTGAATGGTCAGATATGATATGTGATTGTTTACCTGAAGAAAGATTACAAATCGATTTTAAAATAATTGATGAAAATACTCGTGTTCTAGTATTAAAACCATATGGTCAAAAATATGTTGATTTAGTAGAATCAGTACTATAATAATGCAAAAAAGCATTATTTTTTTTTGTAATTTATTGTATAATATAGGCATATTGGAGGTTGTTAATATGTTAAAATTATTTATAAGTACCTATAATGAATTAATTCAAATCGGATTATTCAAAGATAATGATTTATTTGACAAAAGTGAATATGAAACTTATAAAAGCCACAGTGAGTTCATTGTTCCTATGATTAAAGAAATATTAGAAAGAAACAAACTAAACGTTTCAAACTTAAATGAAATAATAGTGGTTAATGGGCCAGGATCATTTACTGGGACTCGTTTAGGTGTTACCGATGCCAAAATGCTTGCTTATACCTTAAACATTCCTATCAAAACAATCACAAGCATCGAAGCTATCGCATTAAGTGTACCTGAAAAAGATAAAATTATTTGTATATCAGATAATAAAGGAAAATATATTGGTGAATTTAAAGATAATAAACTGATTAAGGACATTTATTACATTAAAAATGATTTAGTTGAAGAATTGTTTTCTAATACCAAAGATAAAGTATATATTGATCAAAAAATAGATCTAGATGAAATTTCAAATAAATTATCAGGATTAAATCCCGTAAATGTTCATTTAGCTAATCCAATATATATAAAAACTATTGAGGCATTAAGTGATAAGTAAATTAACAAAAGAAGAAGTTCAAGAAGTTACTCAACTAGGAACAATGTTAAATCCGAACTTTTCAAAACTTTTTCATATAGAAAATTTAAATCCAAATGAAACAATTTTTATATATAAAGAAAATAATAATATTAAAGGATTTATTCATACTCAAAACGGACTAGATATAATTGATCTATTAAACATAATAGTAAAACCAGAATATCAAAATCAAGGAATTGGAAGTATTCTTCTTAAATATATAATTGATAATAAACAAGATAAAAAGTTAATGCTAGAAGTAAGATCAAAAAATATTAACGCCATCAAATTATATCAAAAATATGATTTTAAAATTATAAACATTCGCAAAAATTATTACAAAGACGACGATGCAATAATTATGGAAAGGAATTAAATATGAAAGATGTATATATATTAGCCATAGAATCTTCTTGTGATGAAACAAGTATGTCAATAATTAAAAATGGAACAGAAGATGTAGCAACAACTATTTTAACCCAAATGAATACCCATGCATTATATGGTGGTGTAGTGCCAGAAATAGCAAGTAGAATGCACACTGAAAGCATTACTTTAGTGTTAGAAGACATGTTAAGTAAAACAAATTTAACATTGAATGATATTGATGCTGTTGCTGTTACATATGGACCAGGACTTTTAGGAAGCTTGTTAGTTGGTGTAGAAGCAGCTAAAATAATTTCATTAGTTTACAATAAGCCATTAATTAAAGTTAATCATATTGCTGGACATATCTATGCTAATAATTTAGTTAAAAAAATGGAATTTCCATTACTAGCTTTAGTAGTTAGTGGTGGACACACTGAATTAGTATTAATGGAAGATGATTACAAATTTAAAGTATTAGCAAGTACTATGGATGATGCAATTGGTGAAGTATATGATAAAGTAGCAAGAGTACTAGATTTACCATATCCAGGAGGACCAAACATTGAAAGATACGCAGAGCAAGGTACTCCAAGTTATAATTTACCAATACCACTTAATAACAACGAATTAAACTTTTCATTTAGTGGTTTAAAGAGCGCAGTTATCAATTTAGTACATAATGAAAAGCAAAGAGGCAATGAAATTAGAAAATATGACCTAGCTTGTTCTTTTCAAACAATCGCAATAGATGAATTAATAAGAAAAACTGAACTAGCTCTTCAAAAGTATCATTGTCAAAAATTAATAGTTGCCGGTGGAGTATCAGCTAATAAATATTTAAGGAAAAAAATAGAAGCGCTTGCAGAAAAATATAACGTTGACTTAACTATTCCTCCAATAAAATACTGTACTGACAATGCCGCAATGATAGGTTGTGCTGCATATCCATTATATTTAAACAAAGAATTTACCGATTTAAATTTAAATGCCAGTAGCACAGCAGATTTATTCTAACTTGAAAAAATGTCTCTTATATAGTAATATGTAATAGATGGAATATGAAGAAAAAAGAAAAAGATATTAAATTTTATATACTAGTATCACTTGCAATAATTTTACCAGTTTTAATCTCAGTACTGTATATTATTTTACTATCAAAATAATTTAAACCCAAACAAATAAAGGGTTTTTATTTTCCGATTATTCTTGTATAATAGTTACGTACAAAGAGGTGATAAAAATAAAATTATTATTAAATTTAATAGCTGGTTTATTCTTTTTTATAGGTGTTCTAATATCATTAAAAAATAAAAATAATAAATCATTAGTCAACATCAGCATAGCATCTGCATTTATAGTACTAATATATTTAGCAATATTTGATATTCTACCTGAATGTTTAGAAATGTTAGGAACTGAAAAAATATACTTATTATTTATTGGCATATTAGCCGGATTTTTAAGTATTTTACTATTAGAAAAATTAATACCAAATCACAGTCATTACGAAAATTTAGAACATCATGAAAAACATTTAAATCACATCGGCATAATAACTTCACTAGCGCTCATACTACACAATATCGTTGAAGGAATAAGTATTTATGCCATATCATCTAGTGATTTAAAATCAGGCCTATTATGTCTATTTGGTGTTGGAATGCACAATATCCCTTTTGGTATTGAAATAACAACCCTATTAAATAAAGAAAAAACAAATAAAAAGTGGATATACCTAACTTTATTAACATTTTCTACTTTTATTGGAGGTTTAATAATTTTAATCTTTGAAAAATACATGACAGATCTAGTACTAGGTTTCATGTTAAGTTTATCTTTAGGAATGATTTTATATCTTCTAATATTTGAATTATTCATCGAATTAAAAGAAAATTTTAATAAATCAAGTATTATTGGAATAATAATTGGCCTAATCGTAATGATTATTGGCCTAATAATATAATAAAGAAAGAAGGAAATATATATGGGAAGAGCATATGAAGTAAGAAAAGCAAGTATTCAAAAAACAGGAGCAATGAAAGCTAAGTTATATAGTAATTACGCCAAAGAAATTTATTTAGCAGCTAAAGGAAATCCTGAAATTGAAACAAATATTAATTTAAAAAGAGTTTGTGAAAAAGCCAAAAAAGAACAAGTGCCTAGTGATATCATAAATAGAGCAATCGATAAAGCTAAAGGTGCCGGTGGAGAAGACTATCAAGAAGTTATTTATGAAGGATTTGGTCCAGGAAACAGTACATTTATAGTTAAAACATTAACAGATAACGTAAATCGTACAGTAAGTTTCGTTAGAACAGCATTTAACAAAGTTCATAAATCATTAGGTGTAACCAACTCAGTATCATATAACTATGATTATCTAGGTGTAATTGTATTTAATAGTGATAAAGAAGAAGAAATTTTTGAAGCATTATTAAATGAAGGAATCGAATTAGTAGATTTCAACAACGAAAATGGTAAAATCACCATATCATGTAATCCAACTGATTTTCATCATGTTAAAGACGTTGTTGAAAAAATAGAACCAAATGTTGAATACATTTACGATGAAATTGGAAACTTTGCTAAAGAAGAAATAACTCTAACTGGCGAAGATAAAGAACTATATGATCGTCTTTACAATATGTTAGAGGAAATAGATGATGTAACAGCTATCTACACTAATGTAAAAGAAGATTAATATATGAAAAAATTAAATATTGCATTTGAAGATAAAAACATATTAGTTGTTTCAAAGCCATCAGGAATACTAACAATTGCAACCGATAAAGAAAAAGAAAAAACACTTTATCATGAAGTCTATAATTATTTACACAAAAAGAATCAAAAAGTATTTATTGTAAATAGATTAGACAAAGATACATCCGGATTTGTCGTATTTGCTAAAAATGAAAAAGCAAAATTAAAATTTCAATCAACATGGGATAAAGTAATAAGAAAATATTATGGTGTAGTAATTGGAAAAATTGCTAAACCAAATAAAATAATAAATTACTTGTATGAAGGAAAAGATTTAAAAACATATCAAACTACAGACCCAAAAAAAGGTAAAAAATGTATCACTGAATACACTCCTATTAAAAATACTAACAAATATACTTTACTAGATATAAACATCAAAACGGGAAGAAAAAATCAAATAAGAGTAACATTTTCTAGTCTTAATCATCCCATAATCGGAGATAAAAAATATGGAGCAAACAAAAATCCAATAGGAAGATTAGGTCTTCATAATTACTATTTAAAATTTACTCATCCAATAACAAATCAGCCTATTGAATTAATAACAAATATACCTCAAGATTTCAATAACATATTTGAAAATAAAAAGATATCATCCTAAAGAGATATCTAAAAACATCATAATAATAAATCCAATTATTAAATAAAGAGCCATACGTTCTTTATTTTTATTTTGCATTGCCTCAGGCACTAATTCCGTAACAATTACATAAAACATTGATCCAGCAGCTAAAGATAGTAAAAACGGTAATAGAATAGGTAACCTAAGAGCGATTAAAACTCCAATAACCCCACCAATTGGTTCAACTATAGCAGTTAATCCACCAATAACAAATGATTTAAATTTACTATAACCATTTTTATATAATGGAAAACTAATAGCAGAACCTTCTGGGAAATTTTGAATACCAATTCCTATTGCTAATGATATAGCAGCCGTAATACTTGAAATACTCCCATAATAAACACCCGCAAAAGCAACACCAATTGCCATTCCTTCTGGAAAATTATGAATAGTCATCGAAAGTAATAAATTATTAACATTATTTTTTTTCTTATTTGTTTTTAACTTCTTTAATTTTTTTTCTTTCCTATTATACAAATAATCACAAAAATAAATTAATAATGCCCCAACCATAATTCCAATAGAAAGCAGTATAGATGCATTACAACCAATATCATCCGAACTATCCAGTGCTGGAATAATTAAAGAAAAAATTGAACTTGAAAGCATAATACCAGCAGATATACTAAGAAGAATATCCATTAAATTTTGATTAACTTTTTTAACCAAAAATACAAGAGCAGCACCTAGTGCTGTAACCAAAAATGTAAATGTACAAGCAAGCAATGCCTGATAAATTGGATTTAATTCAATAAAAAATTCTACCATATTATATAGTATGATAGAATAAAAAATATGTTAATTTTTAACTTCCATAATAACAGGAATAATAATCGGCCTTCTACCTGTTAACTCATTAATAAAAGGAGATAATTCTAAAATAATTTGATTTTTTAAATCAACATAACTGTAACTATTTTTTAAAGATTCTCTAACAATGTTATTTACTTTGTCTTCAATACTTTTAATTAATTCCGCATTCTCATTAACTAAAATAAATCCTCTAGTAGTAATATTTGGCTTAAGTAAAAGTTCTCTCGTATTTGGATTAATATTAATAATAACACATAAAATACCTTCTTTAGACATAAATTGACGATCTCTAATAACAGAAGAACCAACATCTCCAATTCTAGATCCATCTACATATACATCTCCGGCTTGGATATGCTTACCAATTCTTGCTCCGTCTTTAGTTAATTCAACAGAATCACCATTTTTACAAATAAAGATATTTTCTTTAGGTATTCCACATAAACTAGCTAAATCACCATGCGTTTTAAGCATTCTATATTCACCATGAACTGGCATAAAATATTCAGGTTTAATAATTCTAAGCATCCATTTAAGTTCTTCTTGTTTAGCATGACCTGAAGTATGAATATCGGATAATTCTGAATTTGTATAAACTCTTACGCCTTTTAAATATAACTTATTAATAATTTTATTAATTGAAGCCTTATTTCCAGGAATTGGACTAGAAGAGAATACAACAATATCATCAGGTAATAATGAAATTTGTTTATGCGTTCCATTAGCAATTCTAGATAAAGCCGCTAGAGGTTCCCCTTGAGAACCAGTACATAAAATACAAATTTGATTCTTCTTTAAATCTTTAGCCTCATTAGCATCAATAAATATTGTTTTATCAGTAATTAAATTATTCTTAATTGCAATTTCTTTCGCATTTTCCATTGATCTACCAAAAGTAACGATCTTACGATTATTCTTTCTACAAGTTTCCACAATGTGTTTAATACGATAAATATTAGATGCAAATGTCGCAATAATAATTCTTGAAGTATGCATTGCAAATACATCATTAAGTGCTTCATCTACCAAAGACTCACTATTAGAGTATCCCAGAACACAGGCATTTGTACTATCGGCAAGTAAGATCTTTACTCCTTCTTTGCCAAGTTCAGCCATCTTATGAATATCAGCCATTGGTCCAATAGGTGTTAAATCAAACTTAAAATCTCCTGTTTCAAATATAGTTCCATTTGGTGTCTTAATAACAACTGCATAACTTCCTGGAATTGAGTGAGTAGTTCCTACAAAAGAAACTGTCATATATTTAAACTTTAACACAGTATCCGCATCAAACTCTTTTAAGTTTTTATAATCCATGTTTTTATCTTCAAACTTTTTAACAATTAAATCACATGCAATTTTAGAAGCATAAATAACTGGAATATTAACATTTTGTAGTAAGAAAGTAATACCACCAATATGATCCTCATGTCCATGAGTTATAACTAATGCTTTAATTTTATCTTCGTTTTGTTTTAAATATGTAATATCTTGAATAACATAATCTACTCCTAAAAGTCCTGCTTCCGGAAACATAACACCAGCATCAATAATGACAATCTCGTTTTTATGCTCAATAACATACATATTTTTTCCAACTTCACCTAATCCACCTAACGCGAATATAGACGTAACTTCCTCATTTTTCATATATATCTTCCTCCTTAATAACTTAATAAAAAAATTTAAAAGTTCAAATTGCTTAATAATTATAGTACAATTCTTTCATTTTGTCTAGTTTACACATTAAATTTATTGATTAGCTATTTATCTATGAAGTAATATGATTTTGAGTTTAAAATTTACTAAGATTATAATTTATGATAATATTTTATTTAGAAGGAGATTTTATTATAATTAAAGAAACAGTTAAATACTCCAAATTTTCTGAGGTTGACTTTATAAAATTATATTGTGCAATGAATTTTATATATGGTTATTCTCCAATTATAAATCATCACGAATTAGAAAAAAAGTTATACACATTTTATTTATTACCTGAATTTAGAGATTTATTTCAAGATATATGTCCTAAAAAGGATTGTATTAATCCAGAAAATAGTTATTTAAATTTGGGCACTGCTTTGAATACAGCACAATTATTGGGACTGTTAATACCTATTAAAAGTACCGGAGAAATTAGATCAATTATTTCTTGTGATGAGAAAATAGCACAAGAAATAATATCAAATACTGATACTGAAATAGTTACCAAAATGGCTACATTATTAGATCAATTTGCTATTATACAAGAGAATAAAGAAGTAGGTACAACATCAATAAAAAGAAATATAAAAATTAGTCAAAATCATATTTTAGTAATGAAATAACAAATATATTGTCAATTTTTAAACATAAAAAAGAAAGGAATCAAAAAATGATAGATGAATATTTAGATAAAGAAAAGTCTTATAATAGACTAAAGGATGAATTTGAAAAACATAAAAAATTAATTATTGCATACGATTTAGATAGTACAGTTTTTGATTATCATCACACAAACGCTTCATATGAGATGGTCAAAGACCTAATTAGAAAATATAAAAATTATGCATATTTTATCGTATTTACATCTTCTGAACCAAATAGATATGACGAAATAAAATCAATTCTTGAAAAAGAAAATTTACCATATAATTCAATAAATGATGATGCACCTTTTATTCCTTTTAGAGGAAGAAAAGTATATTATAATATATTGCTTGATGATAGAGCAGGATTAAATCAAACATATAATGAATTACTTAGATTATATAATGAGGTAATTAAAGACTTAGAAACTGACAATTAATATAATTTTTTAAATTAAAACCAAAAGATAATAATAACACGATTTAATTATTATCTTTTTTTGTTTACACTTTATATTGTGTATATTTATTAAATAATTTATAAATAAATTGCTACTAAACTAGTTATCTTAACACTATTTTACACACATACTTTACACAATAAATTATCATAAAAAGATATAGATTGTCGAAGTTATTTAAGTGTCTTTCATAAAAAAGTATATTATTTTTGAAAGGAAGAAAAAATGGAACAAGAAAAAATAATATTACAAAAGTATGAACCTTTAATTTATAAGGTCGCCAAAAACTTTTACAACGTCGAGTTATGTGATTTATATCAAGCAGGAAGCCTGGGTTTAATTAAAGCCTATCGTAACTATAAGGAAAATGTTGGAAAAAACTTTATTAACTTTGCCTATATGTATATTTATGGTGAAATGTTTGAGTTTGTAAATAATTCCCAAACTATTAAGTTAAATAAGGAATACTTACGGTTATCAAAATCAATTAAAAAAGCTATTACCCTGTTACAAGAAGAATTAGGTAGAACTCCAACAACAACTGAGTTAAGCGCATTTCTAGAAATAGATGAAGAAACTATTATTAATATTTTAAATATTACCAAGGAATCCGTAAGTTTAGATGATAAAATAACTGATGATGGATCATCCTACATTGATACAATAGGGAAAACAATGGATCTAGATAGTCAAATTTTAATTAATGATTCCTTAGAAACTCTTAGTGATTTAGAAAGAAAAGTCGTTTTAAGCAGGTACTTCGAAGATTTAACACAAAGTGAAACTGCTAGTCTCTTAGGAATATCTCAAGTTAAAGTATCTCGAATTGAGAAAAAAGGTAAAGCCAAAATAAAAGAGTATATAAAAAGTTAATTGGTTAATAATAAAAATGTGATTTTATGGATAAAAATGAATATTTAAAAATTGTAAAAAAATTTACTCCCCATGAAGATAATCAAAAAGACTATATCTTAGCGTTCATCTCTGGAGGAACTATTGGAATGACTGGTGAAATAATTCGTTTATTTTTAATAAACAATTGCCACGTTTCTAAACCAGATGCCACATCTTATGTAATCTTAATTGCAATATTTGTTTCCGCATTATTAACCTGCTTAGGAAAGTTTGATACAATTATTGAAAAATTTAAATCCGGAATAATCATTCCAATTACCGGTTTTGCCCACAGTGTAACTTCATCCGCCCTAGATTATAAACACGATGGATTAATTACCGGTTTAGGCTCTAATTATTTTAAACTAGCTGGAAGTGTAATTTTATATGCCATCGTAAGTGGCTTCTTCATGGGAATATTAAAGGTGGTTCTAAATGTTTGAATTTAAAAATGTTTATATTGATAAATTTTATACAGTAGTAAGTAAAAAAGAAGCAAATGGTAATATTAAAAATCCTGATAAAGTAATGAATGATTACTATTATGGTGAAAAAACACCATTTAAATGTGAGGTTAAAATGTTAAATGAAGTAATAAATAATTTACCATCTTCTGATTTAGTAATTGCTTCTAATTTAGAAAACCAATTAGCAAGTTCTAACATTAGCATGAAAAATAGAAACATACCTTATATAGGACTATATTCAGCTTGTGCATCATTTTCCGGAGGAATAACTACATTATCAAATTTTATTGAAAGTAAAGCCATTAGCAAAGGAACCCTATTAATTAGTTCTCACAACTTAAATGCTGAAAAACAATTTAGATTTCCCGTTGAATATGGTGCTCCTAAAGTAAAAAGAAGTACTCAAACTGCAACATGTGCAATTGGAATTCATTTAACAAACAAAAAAACAAACATTAAAGTTTTAAATGGAACAATCGGTAACGTTGTTGATTCATATGTTAAAGATACCTACAATATGGGTGCAGTAATGGCTCCGAGTGCATATGACTGCCTAATTAATCACCTAACTAAAACTAACACTACCATTAAAGATTATGATTTAATCGTAACAGGGGATTTAGGTAAAGTCGGTAGTAAAATTTTTAAAGAACTATGCACTAGAAATGGATACAAATTAAAAAATTACCTAGATGCCGGTGAAATTCTTTTTGGAGATACCAGTACTAGTGGAGCAAGTGGACCAGCTTGTTTACCACTTGTATATTTTTACAACTTAATAAATATCAAAAAATATAAAAAGGTACTTTTACTATCAACCGGATCCCTACACAATCCAGAAATGGTTAATCAAAAAGAAACTATACCTTCAATAACCAATGCATTAACAATCGAGGTGCAAAAATGACAATACTTTATTCCTTCCTGTTTTGTGGAACAATTTGTTTAATTAGTCAAATAATTATGAATAATTCTAAATTAACTTTTGGACATATAACCAGTATGTTTGTAGTTATAGGATCATTTCTAGGAGTATTTGGAATCTATGATAAAATAATATCAATTGTTGGAATAGGGGCCAATTTACCAATTATATCCTTTGGTAACACCATAACCAATAGTGTTTACTATGGTTACATAAGTGATGGCTTTCTAGGCATCTTCAATAACTTGTTAGCCGGAGTATCGTTAGGAATATCAGCAACAATTATCTTTTCTTTTATCTTAATTATTTTTTTCAAACCTAAAAATTAATAGCAAAAAAATTTGCTATTTTATTTTTGCTGTGATATATTTTTTATATAATATAAAAAGGTAGGTTATTAAAGTGGAGTATTTAAATGATGCATTTTTTAGTGAAATATCTATTTACTTAGGTATTATAGCTATTGTAATAAGTGTTATAAGTTTATTAACTATAATTGAACAATGGATTTTATTTAATAAATTAGGTGAAAAAGGTTGGAAAAGCATTATCCCTATATATAATGGATGGGTTTATCTAAAATTAGGAGATTTACCCGGATGGTTAATTCTTTTACCAATTGCCAATGCGATAGGTTTAATTGTTGCATCATTTAACATTCCCAAAAAATTAAATAAATCATCTGCATTAGGACTTCTATATCTATTTATTCCTAATATCTATTATTTAGTTTTGATTATAGGAAGAACACCTAATAAATCAGAATCAATAAAAGAAATTGATAGCGATAATAATAATCAAGAAACATTTGAAGCAACACCAGATATTAACACTCAGACAGTAGAAAAAACTCCAGAATTTGAAGAACAACCAGCTCTAAATACAGAAGAAGTAATCAAACCAGAAACAACAATTTCAAATAATGCTTACATAAATATAGAAAAAGAAGAACCTGTTAAACAAGTTGATGAAGACATTATTAACGCATTTGATATTCCTTTACCTGAAAAAACTGAAGACAAAACTGAAAGTTTAGAAATGATAGACACATTAACAAAATTAAAACAATCAGATATTCAAGATGAATTATCAAAACAAAATAATGATAATAAAGATATTGAGGTATTTGACCAAACAGTAACTCCTATTGATAAAGATATATTAGAAGAGACTGTTGAACTACCTAAAATGGTTAATGAAGAAATAAACAGTGGATTAAAAGCAACCAAACATTGTAATAATTGTGGCTTCGAAAATGAATATTCACAAAAAAATTGCTTAATGTGTGGAACACCACTAGAATAATTGGATATTAAAATCCAATTTTTATTTGCTATAAACTATGAAATAAGGTATATTTATTAAAGAGGAAGTAATAAAAATGATAAAGTTATATACAGGACCAATGTTTAGTGGAAAATCAGATGAATTATTAAAAGAATATGATAAAAAATATCATAAAAGTAAAATTTTATTATTTAAACCAAAAATTGATACTAGAGATTATGGTCTAATTAAAACTAGAAATGATAAAGAAGTAGAAGCTATATTAATTAATGATTTAAGCGATATTTATAATTATTTATCAGATAAGATAACAACTATATTTATTGATGAAGCTAATTTCATGAAAGGGGATATTGCAGTACTAATCGATTTATCAATAAATAAAGATTTAGATATATTTATTGCTGGGCTTAATTTAACAAGTGAACTAAAACCATTTGGAATTATGCCTGAAATAATGGCAATATCTGATGAAATAGTCTTATTACATGCATCTTGTAATGATTGTAATAGAGACGCTTCATATACTTATTATAATGGTTCAAAAGATAGTGATATTTTAGTAGGAAATGATAATTATATCGCCCTTTGTCCTAAATGTTTAAGAAAAAGATTAACATTAAATAAATAACCATTTTAGACAAATTTCTTTCTTATATTTTGTTATAACAATAATAGGGAGGATAATATGCAAGTTAAAGTATTTGACGAATCTCATGAAAAAGATTTAGAAAACTCTGTCAATTCCTTTTTAAAAGAAGTTGATGACTTATTAGACATTAAGTACAGTGTTGCTATAACCGCAGTTGGTGAAGAACAAATATATTGTTTTACTGCTATGATTATTTACCGCAATACATCTGAGTAATTAGTAGAAAGGAAGAAGTATGAAAAAGAACAGTTTTATATCTGGAACAATTATTTCAACTATTTCCATTGTCTTGGTAAAAATAATGGGAATGCTTTATGTTATTCCATTTTATAGTATTGTAGGTTCTCAAGGAGGAGCTCTTTATAGTTATGCCTATCAACTATATTTATTATTTTTAGGCGTTTCATCTGCTGGAATTCCCAATGCGATTAGTAAAGTAATAAGTGAATATAATTCTACAGGAAAATTAGAAGCTAAAACAAGAGCATATCATGTTGGTAAAAAAATAATATCTTATATTAGTATAGTTGCTTTTATTCTTTTATTCGTATTTGCTGAAGAATTAGCAACCCTTTATTTAGGTAAGATAACAGGAGGAAATACTCCAGAAGATGCTGCCTTTGTAATTAGATGTGTCTCGTTTGCCGTATTAATAATACCACACCTTAGTGTAACAAAAGGTTACTTACAAGGTCATCAAGTATTTGCTCCATCTTCAACAGCCAATTTAATAGAACAAGCTGTAAGAATATTTGTCATCCTTGCTGGATCATACTTATCTTATAAAGTTTTTAATAGTTCATTATCTCTTGCTGTAGGAATAGCAGTATCTGGAGCGTTCTTTGGTGGATTATTTGCTTATATTTATTTAAGAAAAAAAATAAAAAAATATCAAAAAGAATTAGATTTAGATAAAAATCTTGAAAAAGACAATATTTCTAATAAAGAAATAACTAAAAAAATTATTAGCTATGCCGTTCCATTTGTAATTATTAATATAATCGTAGATATTTATAGCATCACTGATTCAATTCTTATATTAAACACCTTAACCGGATTAGGCTATGTTGCCGAAGATGTTGAATTTATTGCTAGCTGTATTTCCACATGGGGATCTAAAATATGTATGGTAGTTAATGCAATTGCCATGGGAATGACAACATCACTAATTCCGAGTATAGTAGAAGCATATTCTACAAAAAATGTTGCTAATTTAAATAAAAGAATAAATGAAGCACTTCAAATGGTAGTTTATATTTCCTTACCATTAACAATTGGTATATCAATTCTATCAACTCCAATATGGACAATCTTCTATAACACGAATGCTTATGGAGGATCAATATTAAAAATAACCATTTTTGGAGCTATGTTAGGAAATGTCGCTATGATTATATCATGCACTCTTCAAGGAATGAATAAATATAAACAAGTTTATTTAATGAATTTAATTGGTAGTTTAACAAATGCAATATTAGATGTACCATTAATGATTTTATTTAATAAATTAAATTTACCTACTTATTATGGTGCTAGTGTATCATCTATTATAGGATATACAACATCAACATTAATTGGTTTAAAATATATTAATAAAGATAAAAATATTAGTTATAAAGAAACTATTAAAGTAATATTTAAAAGTTTAATTCCAGCATTATCAATGCTAGTAGTATTACTAATAATTAATAAATTTATCCCATTAGACGTCTATAAAAAATTTGATGCAATTATCTTAATTATAATAAATGCTATAGTAGGCGGATTTATATATATATACTTATCATTTAAATTAAATATTCCATATCAAATATTTGGTAAAGAATACTTAAATAAAATAATAAAAAAACTTACCTTAGGTAAGTTAAAAATAGATTAAACCATATACATATCATTATTAGAAGAGTTATAATCAGTACCATAGTTTAAAGAAGAATCACCCTCAAGTTTATTAAGTCTTGCTTCAATTCTATTTAATCTTCTTTCTACTTTAGATAGTCTTGAATCAATATCGGTATACATGTTGTTATTCATTCCACTCATGTTGTTCATGCCTGTATCTTGATAAGCTGGTCCTGCATAAAATTGGTTACTTGCACTAACTGCCTGATTAGGAACAAAGTTATTCATACCCATCCCCATGTTATTAGCAACTGGTCCATAACCATATCCTGAAAAGAAAGAATTACGATCCTTTTTCATGTTTCACCTCTAAAATAATATATGTATAAAAAATAAAAAGTTTATTAAAGGAGTATCTAAAATGAGAATTAGAAATATTAAAAATGCTAAAGAAATTATTAATAACAGTGAATTAGTAATAACAAATAATATTTTTAAAGATGATAAACCACTATATATAGAAATAGGTTGTGGTAAAGGTAATTTTATTATTGAAACAGCTAAACAAAACCCTAATATTAATTTTATAGGTATTGAAAGATATGAATCAATATTATTAAGAGCAATTAAAAAGGTAGAAGATATTCCATCTAATCTAAGGTTTATGTGTATCGATGCTAAAGAAATAGATAAATACTTTAATCATAATGTTGATCAAATATATTTAAACTTTTCTGATCCATGGCCCAAAAAAAGACATTCTAAAAGAAGATTAACGAGCGACTCATTTTTAAATTTATATAATAAGATATCTAAAAATAATATTAATATTAAAATGAAAACTGATAATAAAGACTTGTTTGCCTATTCTATAATGACTTATAATAATTATGGATTTAAAATTAAAGATATATCTCTTGATTTACCAGAAGATTATGAAAATAATGTTGTAACTGAATATGAAAGAAAATTTAGGAATCAAGGAATTACTATAAATTATATAAATGTTGTAAAAGAGGTAAAATATGAAGAATAATAAAGGGTTTACATTAGTTGAGATATTAGCAGTCTTGGTACTTATTTCATTAATGATGGTAATTATAGTACCTAATGTTCAAAAAGTAGCGCTAAATTCTAAAATTAAATTATGCAAATCTAAAATAAATTTAGCCGAAGAATCAATCAACTTATGGGCTAGAGATAATTATAAATGTTTTGAAAAAACAGACGGTTGTAATATTCTTTCGAATTGTCAAACAAATAATGATACTATAAAATGTGAAAGTACATTTAAAACTCTTGCGGAAAATAACTTATTAAATTACGATAAAAATGTTAAAAGCACAAATTATGTTGTTAATCCCATAAATAATGGAAATATGAATGATACTAAAATTTTTATTGAATTTAATCAAAAAAATAAGCAAGTAAAATCTTATATTGATGATACATTAGTAGATAAAGTTTGCAGTAAAAATGCAAGTGATTATAACGATCCTATTGTTGAAGGAAAAGAAAACACAACAACTACGACTACTACTACAACAACTAAACCTATTGTTTATTCATTTGCTAATGATTCATGGACAACTATTGCTAATAATGTAAGAAATGGATTGGGTTATAAATATAATGTTGGTGATGAAAAAGAAGTAAGTATAGGTGGAACAAATTATACAGTAAGAGTGGCAAATAACACTACACCTAGTGAATGTAGTAATGAGGGCTTTTCCCAAACAGCTTGCGGATTTGTAGTAGAGTTTGTCGATATCATAGAACAAAGACAAATGAATAGTTCTCATACAAACGTTGGTGGATGGCCTGCAATGAAATTACATGGATATGCAAATGGAGATTTCTTTAATAAATTACCTGAAGAATTAAGAAATGTAATAATAAATACAACAGTTGTGTCAGGACACGGATGGAGTAATAGTAACTCAAATAGATCAGATGGTAACTGGGAATCTCAAGATAAAATATATTTATTAAACACAACTGAAGTATGGTCGGGTTCGATGAGTAGGGACACAGGCTATAATAAAACAAGACAATTAGATTTTTATAAGAGTAAAGGAGTAACTACAAGTAATTACTTAGATGCTATAAAACAATACAATAATTCAGATTCCACGTGGTGGCTTCGCGCTGCTGATTCCGATGAAAACTATGATTTCTTTGTTGTTTATAGTAGTGGTAGTTGGAGAGGCGAATGTGGTGCTAATGACACGTATGGCTTCGCTCCCGCATTTCGTATTGGATAATTTAAAAATAGAACCCATAAAAAACTCAAGATATAAAAATCTTGTTTTTTTTCGACATTTTATTCACTTTAAATATCTTATAATTTTTAAGGTGATGATAAATGGTAATATATGTTGATTTAATAATAATATTTAACTTCTTGATTGATTTGTTACTTTTGATTGGAGTATCAGTACTATTAAAAAGAAAGTCAAATATCGCACGTATAATTATTGCTTCAATTTTTGGATCATTATCAACAATATTATTATTTTATCTAAACAACAATTTTCTTTTAATGATATACAAATTTATAACTAGTGTTGTAATGATAATTATTAGTTTTAAATATCAAAATTTTAATTATTTCAAAGACAATTTAGTTTATTTATATATCTTAAGTGTTATTTTGGGAGGATCAATTTACTTACTTAATGATACAGTTACCTTATCAAATAAAGGATACATTTTTGAAAACAATGGTTTAAAAATAAATCTTTACATACTTCTACTAATTAGTCCAATCATAATAATTAAATATATAAATAAACAAAAACATTATCAAACAGAATATCAAAATTATTACAATATTGAAATTTATTACAATGATAAAGTTATTAAAGATACCGCTTTTTTAGATACTGGAAATAATCTAAAAGATCCATACTTTCATAAACCAATTATTTTAGTAAATTCATCATTAATACAGGAACATATTAAAACATTTCTAGTGCCATACTATACAGTTAACAATAAAGATTTATTAGAAGTATTTTCTCCACAAAAAATATTAGTTAATAATAAAAAAACTAAAAAAGCCTTAATTGGTTTATCTGATGTAAACATAAATGGAATAAAAATTATATTAAATAAGGAGATATTATGAGAAAATTAATTGATTTAATATTTAAGATATTAAAAATAGATAATAGTTTATTATTTATTGGAAGTACTGATATTTTACCTCCACCTCTATCAAAAGAAGAAGAATTAGAAGAAATAATTAAAAGTAAACAAGGTAATATAGTTGCTAGAAACAAGCTTATTGAGCATAACTTAAGATTAGTTGTCTTTTTAGCTAAAAAATATGAGAGTACTGGTTATGATTTAGAAGATTTAGTATCTATTGGATCTATTGGGTTAATAAAAGGAATTGAAACTTATAAACCAGATAAAAATATCAGATTAGCGACTTATGCATCCCGTTGTATTGCTAATGAAATTTTAATGTATATACGTAAAAATAAAAAAAGAAAAACCGAAGTTTCTTTAGAAGATGCTATAAACTATGATCCTGAAGGTAACGAATTACATTTAGAGGATATCTTAGGTACTGATAATAATGTCGTATTTGATGAATTTTCTTTAAAAGTAGATAAAGATTTATTAAAAAAAGAATTAATTAAGTTAAATGACCGTGAAAAAGAAATAATGACTCTTCGATATGGTTTAAATAACAATGAAGAATATACCCAAAAAGAAGTAGCTGCTATATTAGGAATAAGTCAATCTTATATATCACGTATTGAAAAAAAGGTTATTAAAAAACTTCAAACAATTATGGAAATTAAATAATATGAAATTGCGTATTTTAGCATCTTGAAAATCCGTTAAATTATTGCTATAATGAATATGTAAGCAAAGCTTACATAAAATAAAAAAGGAACATCTAATTTTGGTCAGTTAGGTGATTATCCAAAATTGTGTTTTCACCAAAACCCCCAAAGTTTATGGTGATTTTTTTATATCAATTTAATTATAATAAATAATAATATAAAAATAATTACTATAAGAAAAAGGATTAAATAATCGATCTTTCTCATAAAACCACTCCCTTCTTTAAAATACTAAAGATATGGAGTAATCACCCAAACATATCAGATGTTCCTGAAAATTAATATAACAAATAGAGTATTGAGTAGTCAATATAAATATATGAATATTCGCTAATATATTGCAATAACACTATTGAAGATAAAAAAACTTTTTGCTATAATGAATATGTAAGGGAAACTTACATAAAATAAAAAAAGGAACACCTAATTTGGATAGCTAGGTGATTACCACAAAATGAGATTTTCACCAAAACCCCCAAAAGTTTATGGTGATTTTTTTATATTAATTTAATTATAATAAATAATAATATAAAAATAATTACTATAAGAAAAAGGATTAAATAATCAATTTTTCTCATAAAACCACTCCCTTCTTTAAAATATTAAAGATATGGAGTAATCACCCAAACATATTAGATGTTCCTGAAAAATAATATAACAAATAGAGTATAGAGTAGTCAATATAAATTTATGAAATATCGTATATTCAACACAATAACTATTTAAACCTGAATAAACAATTTAAAATCTTTCCACTATAAATTAGAGGAGAGATTTTTTATGGGAAAATACAAAGTTGAAATAACTGGAATTGATACAAATAAATTAAAAGTATTAAAAAATAATGAAACAATTGAATTATTTAAAAAATATCAAAAAGGGGATAAACTCGCTAAAGAAGAAATTGTTAATGGAAATTTAAAACTTGTTTTAAGTGTCATCAAACATTACAATAGTGGTAAATACGATATGAATGATTTATTTCAAATTGGAACTGTTGGTTTAATAAAAGCCGTTGATAATTTTTCACTTGAATATGATGTTAAATTTTCAACTTATGCCGTACCTTTAATACTAGGAGAAGTAAAAAGATTTATAAGAGAATCATGCGTAGTGAGAATATCAAGAAGTATTAAAGATACAGCTTATCAAATTCTTAAATTTAAAGAAAGTTATATGTTAAAAAATGGCATAGAACCATCAAATAAACAAATATGTCACGAATTAAATATTACCGAATATGATTTATCTTTAGCGTTAGAATCATTAATTGAACCAGTATCCATTTTCGAACCAATCTATAATGATGGAGGAGATACTATTTATTTAGAAGATCAATTATCTAACCAAAAAGATATGATAGATTCAAATGATACAATATCTCTAACTGGTGCTTTAAATAAAATAAATATAAGAGAAAGAAATGTTTTATATTCTAGATATATTTATGGTAAAACTCAATTAGAAATTGCTGCTGATTTAGGAGTATCACAAGCTCAAGTATCACGTATTGAAAAAAGTGCTATTAACAACATGAAAAAGTATTTAAGATAAGCATATAATTAAATGGTGATAATCATGTTAATGTCTGATATGCAAAACAAAGAAGTAATTAATCAAACAACAGGTGCCAATTTAGGTCGAATAATTGATTTAGATGTTAACGAAAATGG
This sequence comes from uncultured Bacilli bacterium, assembly GCA_947522695.1. GTDB lineage: Bacteria > Bacillota_I > Bacilli_A > RF39 > UBA660 > CAG-533. Next base: position 20,232 of record CANNTX010000016.1, read on the forward strand.
TTATATAAATTACTTAATTGTAGGTTCATTAAAAATGATTAAAAAATTATCTTCCCCAGAATATAAAGTCGAATATTCTTCAATTAAAAAAATTGGTAAAGATGTAATACTTGTAGAATTAAATTAATTTAAGTATAATATTGAATGTGATTTACATGAAAAAATACAAATATATATTTATTTCTTTAATAATAATAATATTAGATCAGTTATCTAAATATTTAATTAATAATAATTTTATTTTAAATAAAGAATATCCTTTAATTAACAATTTCTTTTATATTACTAACGCTCATAATACTGGTGCTGCATTTAGTATTTTATCAGGATATAATATTTTATTATTACTAATTACAATTTTAACTATTTATATTTTAATGAAAAATGTAAATAAAAATATAAGTTTTTATATCTTATTAGGAGGAATAATAGGTAACTTTATTGATCGTATATTTTTAGGCTATGTTAGAGATTTCTTGGATTTTAGAATATTTAATTATAATTTTCCTATCTTTAATATAAGCGATATATGTATTTGTATAGGCATATTTTTAATGATAATAGAAGTAGTAAAGGAAGATAAAAATGCAAGTAGATGAAAACAATATTAATAAAAGAATAGATAAATATTTAAGTGAAAATACTGAGTATTCTAGAAGTACTATTCAAAAAATGATTGATAACGGTAACATAACAGTAAATAGTAAACCCACTAAAGCAAGTTATAAATTAGAGTTAAACGACATTATTGCAATTGATAATAATTTTAAAGAAGAAACCGATATTTTACCAGAAAATATTAAGTTGGATATTGTTTATGAAGATGATGATTTAATGATTATTAATAAGCCAAGTGGAATGGTTGTTCATCCCGGAAATGGTAATCATGAACATACATTAGTAAATGCTCTTTTAGGTTATACAAATAATTTAAGTACTAATAATGATGATATAAGACCAGGAATCGTACATCGTATTGATAAAGATACTAGTGGGTTAATGGTAGTTGCTAAAAATAATAAATGTCATGAGTTATTAGCTGAAGCCTTTAAAAATAAAACCATTAATAGATATTATACAGCGTTAGTAATAGGTGAACTTGATACTGAATCAGGAATAATAGATGCCCCAATTGGACGTGATCCTAATGAAAGAAAGCGCTATACTGTTACTAAACAAAATAGTAAAACAGCAATAACCCATTTTAATGTAATTAAAAGATATAAAGGTTATACATTATTAAATTTAAAACTAGATACTGGAAGAACCCATCAAATAAGAGTGCATATGAAATATATTGGTTATCCCATTTATAATGATCCTGTTTATACTAATGCAAAATGTACTGCTTTTGGACAATTCCTTCATTCAAGAGAAATCGATTTTAATCATCCAATTACTAATCAACATCTTCATTTTACAGCCCCTTTACCAAAAGAATTTCAAGATTTTATTGATAAACTAACTAGTTTAGAATCATAACAATCATTAAACCAATCAAATTAAACACATTAAATAAAATAGATGGAATAATCAAATAAGAACTAGTTCTATCTATTTTTTTACTTTCTAAATGTACGAATATGCTACTAATCAAAACAATACATAAACAAATTACACTAAGTATTAAATTATTAAATCTAAAGAAAAATAAACCAAATACCTGAGTAAAAATATAATTTATAATATAAACAAAATTGTAGTTATTATTTAAATCAAAACCAGTAAATAACCTATAAAAAGCATAATTATTTACTAAAGTTAATAAAAAATACATAATAATAAAGTACTTATAATTAATGTTTATTACTCCTTGTAAAGTAGTTATATAAGCATAATTAACAGGAAATAATATTAAAGTAACATTCCAAAATAACATTAAAATCAAAAAAAATATAATTTTTCTTAGCATCTTTTCTCCTTTACTTAAGAAATTAATTGTTATAAAATATTATATGAAATTAGGTGAATTAAATGAATTACATGGATCAAAAAGAAGAATTAATAATGAAATTAGTTCATTATTTTATAACTGAAGAAAACTATGAACCAATGATAGTTAATGGTGTAAAAAATGAAATATGGTTAGAAAATTTAGAAGCACCATATAAAGTAATCCGTATTAACTCTAATTATATTCATAATGATGATCAGTTAGAATTTGATAATTTTAAAATTAAAAATGTAACTAAGCAAATTAAACAAAAAACTTTAACATTAAATATGAAAACTCTTAATTTATTACTTGATGTAGGTGATAACGTTAATGTAAAACCATCTAAAAACATCGATAATTATAAAATAAATGATATTAAAGATTTAAGAGATGATAATAGTATTGCTGGTTTATTTCCTAAATTAAAAACAGTATCTTTAAAGAAAGATAATTCATTTGATACTTTTGTAAGAATAACTAATGATATTAATGAGAAGAGTGAAGAAAAAGGAAAAAGATTTGAAAATATATTTGCTCCTAAAAAAATAGTAGTAACTAATATTTTAATAATGTTAAATGTTATAATATTTTTCTTAACTTATTTTAATGCAAAATTATTTAATAGTTTAATTTTAGATCCAACTGCTGTAAGAAATGGAGAATTTTATAGATTAATAACTTCGATATTTATGCATGGTTCTATCTATCATTTATTTGTTAATATGTATTCATTATTTTTCCTAGGAAAAGAATTAGAAACATTTTTAGGCAAAAAGAAATTTATTATAATTTACTTAATAAGTGGATTATCAGGATCATTATTATCATGTATTTTAATTAATAGTTATTCATTAGGCGCATCAGGTGCAATTTTTGGATTATTAGGAAGTTTACTATATTTTGGTATGCATTATAGATTATATTTAGGATCTGTTTTGCTTAAAGAAATAGTTCCTATTATCGTACTTAATTTACTAATTGGTTTTATATTTCCTGGAATTGACAATTTCGCTCATATTGGTGGACTAATAGGTGGTATCTTTATAACCATGGCGTTAGGTATAGATAGCAAAACAACCAAGAATACTAAAATAAACGGATATATTACTCTAATAATTTATTTATTATTCTTAACTTATTTGTTAATGAAGTAAATTAAAACTTAACGGTTTACAAATTATATGTAAACCTTTTTATTTATTAAATTAATTAATATATATTTGTGCTAAAATTAAAGTAGGTGAGACAAAATGAAAATTGTAAATATTCAAAAAGCAAATGAATACTATGGAAATCTAAATGATGTAAATGCAATAAATGCATTAAAAATGAAAATATATTCAGTAGCAAGTATTGGAGCAACTTTATTATTAACAGGTTTAAATCTAAATCATACCATGAATGTTGGAACAGGAGAATTTATTAATAATGGATTATCCATTGTCCTTCCATTAGCATCAGCTTATACAGGAATATATTTAAATTCCGCATTGCATAAAGCTAAAGAATTAGAAAATACCCAAAAAAACAAAAATGAAGCAATAAATGCAATTGCAAGTGGATCACTAGAAGAACAAAGAAGATTTTTACAAGATAGATATCCAGGACTTTTTGACAGCATCACTAGACCTACTGAAAAGAAAAAAATAAAAATTGTTAATGTTGAAAAATTAAGAGATCATTATAATGAAAAAAGTAAAGAAAACAAGAGTATTGTAAATAAATTGTTACTTAGTAGTGTTGGAAGTATTGGAATATCACTCTTACTAATGAAATTTAATATGATGAATGTTGCTGCTATTGGTGGAGCAGGATTTAGCCAAATAGGAACAGCTTGTTTATTACCACTCTTATCAACCCTTGCCGGAGTAAAAATTAATTCATCAGTTCACGGTTTAGCTGAATCTGAAAATTTAACAAAAGAGCATAATCGAGTAAGTTATTTAATTAAATACGGTAGTGAAGAAGAAAAAAGAGCATTCTTGCAAAAGAGATACCCTGGATTATATGATAGTATATTAGAAAATTATGAGAATAGTAAAGGAATGAGTAGATAATATGGAAGATAAATATATATTAACATCAGATAATAATGAAAAATATTTAGTGA
>CANNTX010000017.1 GCA_947522695.1 uncultured Bacilli bacterium
ACACTAGATTTGATTGTTTTATAAAATTTAGCATTACTTTTCACTAATTTTTACTTCACACCAGATTTTAAAGAACCTTAAGTAATCTCTATTGTTTTAATAATTTAGTTAATTCATTAAAATATTGTTCTTTTAAATATTCATTTTTTGTATTATCAATACCTAATGTTCCATCTTTATTAATATTTATTGTATTAATTAATTCATTATTTTCATCATAAAGTGATAAATTCCAATTATTATTTTCAATATTTTTGTTATTTTTAATTGGTATTGTTCTTGATAATAATTCAGTTATTTTAGTTATATCTTTTTGATCACTAATGGTATTAACTTCTTTATTGCTATCATCTTTTACAACAATTTTTTTAGTTTTAATTAAATTTTCGATTAATTTAGGCTCTATATAAGTTTCTGTTCCCCAATCATTATCAATCGCTCCAGCTGGGTATCTATAAAAAATTTGATATGTATATTTTAATTTTTTATTTTTAAAATTATAATTATAATGAAAATCATCTTTAACAATAGTATAGTAATTTTTAAATCTATCAATTACTCCTCTTTCTTGTATAAAATGATTAATGAAGTAATTATAACTATATAATAATTCTTCTTCGTTAAGATATTCATTTAAATAAGAATAAGAAATTTCATCAATTATACCATCAGCAATATAAAAATGAATTGCACGATTAGTGCCTATAATATTATTAATATAATAAATAAACGTTATTGTTCCAAATTTCTTATCTTTATCAAAATAATGTATATAATATTTCCATTTGTTTGAAATAATAATATTAAAATCGTTTTTTATTATAGTAACTAACTCTTCCACTTTTGAATCGTTTTCATAAGTTTTTATTAAAGTTTCTACATATTTATTCGTATCAACTATATAATTAGAATTAATTGTTTGAACTTCTGTCTCAGGTGATTCTATATATGTATCTTCCCAGTATTGAATCTTTAACAATGTTTTATAATCTTCATTAGCATTTTCATCAATAACTTCATATGATTTTATTTGATTATCATTACCTTTATTGTCGTTATTATATTCTTTTTTTAATTTATTTGCAACCAAAAATAAACTACAAATAAATATAATAATTACTAAAATAATAATCAAAATTTTCTTTTTCATATATTCCTCTTTTTTAGTATATGTTAATTATTTTATGTTGTTTGATTATTTTAAGTATAACATATATTATTAAATTAAAATAGCCAATTTATTAAAAATAATACTTGATTTAAATTCATATATATTTACTATAATATTTTTTTAATATTGATCAATAATATTAGTTTAAAAATATAAATATTCTTGATTTACTTGTTGAACAACTTCTAATTTTGATTTATTTGGAAATTCAATTTCTAATCTATCTATACTTTTAGCATAATTATCAAAAAGTAAATAAATTTTAATTAGTTCCTAACGACAATGACATATCTTTTAACAAATCAAATACTTTATTAATATTCCAATTATTTAATTCATAATATGATTTATATTTAATTTTGCAACTATAATTGGATGGTAATTTTTTTTTAATTTGGTTATATATAGTTAAGAATGATCATTCTATAAGGAGAATTGGTAATTCCATAAATAATTTATCATTAATAAGAAAAATTGAATTTAATTTAACTTGACTAGATAATTCAATGGGAGATAATTTAACCTTAAAGAAAAATAACAAGATATACAAGTGATTTCAAAATATTGAAACTCTTATATTCATTGTCATTCCTTATATTTCTACATATTATATATTTTTTAAATTTTTATTGATTGTCATATTTTTTGTTACTTTTTTAATTATTTTTTAAGTATTTTAAGTTTAAAAGTAACATTCACCTTTATAAATTTTGACATGCTTATACTATTTATTTGCTACTTGCATTATTTTTTTGGAGCAAGAGATTAATATTCAACAATATATCATCTATATAATTTCAATTATAGTTTTAGTAACAATAAATTATTACATACTCTAAAAATAAATTTAATGGTTGTTAACTTATCATTTAATACTAATGGATTCACATGGAATGTAGAGCATCTCTTAATATTATTACTAAGAAAGTTATTAGGATTATTAAATAAACATTAAACATTCTTTTATGAATACGATAACGAAGCATTAAAATCAACTAATTAAATGTGTTCTTGTATTTACTTAATGGTAGTTTGGATTTATATAAAAAAGATTACCAAATTAAGTAATCTCTATTGTTTTAATAATTTAATTAACTCATTAAAATATTACTGTTAAATCAAAAAAGTGGATTGAAAAATTACATTTCAACTAATTCATTTTCTAAGATATTTATTATTTCTCTTAACGAATTTATTGTATCTTCAAAAGTAACTCCTTTTGTATATTCTAGTTTACTTTGATAATCAGTAAATACTCTTTTTAAAGCATTACTATTTTCTAATATTTCTACTATTTCTTTGAAATTAACTATATTAAATTTAGTATTTCTTTTATTAAAGGTATTCGTTATGGCTTTAACCAAATTATTATTATTAATGTCTTTTTTATGTTTATTCATTAACATATATAAATCATAGAAATCTTTTGCTCTTGTGGTAGTTATATTTTTACTAATAATACTTTCAAACTTTTCAGCGATAATGGTTTCAATAGTATAAGCCATGATATTTATCTTTTTATCTTCAAAAATAGAATTATATTTATATTTTATTTCTCTTGGTGTAATAATATCTCCTGTGGTAATTTCGATAAAGAAGTTTGTTCTTATTTTATCATATGTACCTTTGACATTTATTCTGAATCCACCATAATCATCTTCTAATCTAATATCTTTAATATTAACTATTTCAAAATTAACATTATCATCTATATCTATACATAAAATTTCTTCAAAGATATTTTTAACAGACTCTATATTTAATGGTAGGCTTTTTAAAGTAGCATCAATATCTTTTGTAGTTCTTAGATCTTCTCCAATAATAGAAGATAATAAAACTCCACCTTTTAATATAATATTATCTTTGTATTTACTTTTTTCTATTCTCATTAAAACGTGTTCAAAGAAAAACATTTGATGAAGATGATGAGCTAAATTATTATTACCTTTAGATTTCTTTTTAATTATATTATTTAATTTATCTGAATTCATTTATAATAAAACCTCCATCAATTCTACAACTTCTTGTTCGATATCTAACTTTCTAGCATATTTAACTAGTTTTAAAATATTTTTATCTTTATTTCTAGCATATTCTTTTAATGCTTTTGAATAAATTTCTTTATCCATTCGATTTTTATCTTTAATAATATCACATAATGTTCTTTCTAAATCATAACATTTAACAGTTAGATCATTAATAGTTTTAATGTCAATCATTCCAAGTTCAAAAATATCATCTTTAACATATCTAAGAGATACATTTTTATTATTTAATAAATTACCACTATAATTATACGGAACAGTTATATCATAAACTAAGGGAATTCTATCAGACATGTTATGTAAATACAAACTAGTTGCATGAGAATAGCACATATTTTTGCTGCTTTTAGATAGAATATAAAAATTATCAATTGGATATTCAGGTAATTTATAAATACCAGTTCCAACTCTTTCTAATTTCTTATCATTTACTAAATTACTTAAAAATGTACTGTTAACATCTAAGTTTTTCGTTTCTTTTGTCGTAATATATCCATTATTTTTTTTAGCAAAATCTAAAATTTTATCATAATTATTCATATATATCGTTTCCTTTTTTCAGGAAAATTATATCATTATTCCTAGAAAATATCAATTTAAAATTTATTATATTAATTGATAATATCTTTATAATTTAATTTTAAGATTAACAAAAAAACTGTTGAGAAATTAATTATTTAATTTTCCAACAGTTCCAATTGTTTTAATGATTTAGTTAACTCGTTAAAATATTGTTCTTTTAAATATTCATTTTTTATATTATAATACTTAATGTTCCATCCTTGTTAATGTTTATTGTATTAAGTAATTCATTATTTTCATCATAAAGTGATAAGTTCCAATTATTATTTTCAATATTTTTGTTATTTTCAATTGGTATTGTTCTTGTATTTACTTAATTGTAGTATAAAAAAACATCTAGAAAATCTAGAGTTTTTTACTTAGTAACATTATAATAATCTTCTATCTTTAATTAAGCTACATATTGATTTATAATTAAAGATAATTTTTGTCCAGCCTTAGTTGTAGCTGTTACTTTTACATCAGATGATATTTTACTAATAGCGCCAGATTCTACAACACTATCAATAATATAATCACCAGTTACAGATGTTGCTGTTTTATTTTTGTAAGCATTATAAGTATAATTATATGATGGTTCTACTGCTGCTTTAATATTCCAACTAACATTTTGATTAGCGTTAACAGTAAATGATGAAGATTTACCATATGTTTTATCATTTTTTGTATAAGTTTTATTTTCATGAGTTAAAGCTAAATCTTTTTCATAATAAATAGTTGCAGTAGCACTTTTTCCACTTGGAGTTTTAGCAGTTACTGTAACGGTTGCTCCATTTGAACAATTTTTAGGGTTAGAAACAACACTAATATCACCAGTATTTTCATTAATTGTCATACAATTAGTATCACTTAATGAATAAGTAACATTTCCACTGGAATTTTCAACACTAGCTGTCGCCGTTGCAGTTTTAACACCATTAACATGAAGAGTGTCCCTGTTTAATTTTAATGATATTTTTTCTTCTGGCTGAGTTTGTGCTGTTGTTACCGGTATTTTTTTCCATTTAGCATATAAAGTAGTATCTTCTTCTAAAAGTGCTTTTTCATGAATTTGTGTTCCTTTTTTATCATACCATCCTTTAAAAGTATATCCATTATATGTAGGTTCTTTAGGAAGAGTTAATGGAACTCCTTTATTGATTGTAATAGGTTTAACAGCACTACCACCTTTAGAATCAAATGTAATAGTAATAGATTCGATTTTTCCTTTATAAATTGCTTTTAATTTTACATTCTTTTTAATTTTGTTGTTAAAATCAAATGGTTCTTCGGCTAATACTTCCTCATTTTCTTTAATTTCAATCACTTCATACCAGTTTATAAATGATTCTCCAAGTTCTTTTTCATCTTTGATATCTTTTACATCAATGGTATGGTTATATTTAACTTGAATGATTTCTTCATTAGCACCATTATTCAAATCAAAAGTGATATCAAACTTTCGATTAAAAAACCATAATAAGAAAATAATTAGAGATAACAATAAAATACCAAAAATAATACCAATAATTTTTTTCTTTTTTTCATTTTTTGAAGACTTTACATCTTCTTTCTTTGTATTTTTCATACGATCCTCCTTTAGTTCATTTTAATAAAATAATTGCTAAATGTCAATTATTCATTATTCGTTATTAATGATAATGTCACTATATTTCATATATTTGCTATATTATTTCTTTAAGTATGAAATTTCTATTTAACAAATACATATAAGAAAATAAAAGTCAACATTTTGTTTGCTATTTGACATATACTATACTAGACATTTTAATTAAAATGTGGTATTATTAATACGTGGTGCATTATGCTAGTCACAAACACCATTTGAAGATGGGCCTAAAAATCCATTAATTGATATCGCAACTTTATATATTTCGCTTCTTCTGCCCAAGTTGGGGTGAATATGTAATTTTAAATAATAGGGAAACCATAACGGCATATGTCTTACCCTATTATTAGATAGAAAAGAACAAAAGTCATGTCGTGAGTGAAAATGTGGGATAGAAATTGAAATCATTTTTGCAAAAGCGAATAAGAATGGGATAAGAGTGTCAGGGAAAACCTCTAGCATGTATTTATTATAAGGATTGTAGTACGGACTATGTGGCAATCGAGTAATTATTTAGGCAACTAATAATTATTTTCTGTAAAGGAGAAATCGCCCTAGAGTAATCAAAGGAAAGAAAATAGAGAAACTCAACTCGACCAAAGCCGTAAAATTAACTTGTAATAAACCATTGTTTTACTTCAAAACTTTATATTTTTATAAAGTTTTTTTCATACAAAAAGAAAGGAATAAAAAATGAAAAAACAAAATTGGAATCTTATAGTATTTATACTATCATTTTCTCTAGCGTTAGTATTTAGTTTTTTAACTAATAAGTTATCTAATAATGCGAGTAATTTTATAATGATATTATTAATTTTATTAGTTATAGCAATTGGTATTATTTTTGATATGATTGGTGTTGCAGTATTAACGGCTAAAGAATCAACATTTCACGCTATGAGTTCTAAAAGAATTAAAGGTGCTAAGAGAGCGACTAAATTAATTAGAAATAATGTTAGGGTTGCAAGCTTTTGTAACGATATTATAGGTGATGTTTGCGGAATTGTTTCTGGTGGTTTGGGAGCAGTTCTTGCAATAAGTATGTCCAAGTATATTGATGTTACTTTGGCAACTATAATTACTTCAGCAATTATTTCGGCTTTAACAGTTACGGGTAAGGCTATATTTAAAACTGTTGCGGTTAAAAAAGCTGATAATATTTTATTTATGGCATCTAAATTATTGAGTATTTTTGACAAATAAAATCATTAGAGTTTGATCTAATGATTTTTATTTTGATATGTTTTAAAGTATATATCTTTTTTAAGGTACTATCATAATAGCTAATATTTTTATTAGGTGTACTTGTATATGTTATATAATCTTTTGGGGATAAATCCTCTGCTTTAAACATAATGTGAATTAAGTTTAGGATCTTTTTTTATTCTTCAAAACTATCAGATGAACTTAATGGTAACGAACTCTTTATATCTTCTTCATTAGTTAATTTGCTAATAGCAATAAAATAACTTTCTCTTAATTTTTCTAGGGATGGGTTCATTAATTATACTCCTAATAGATTTCTTTTTTTTGCTCTTGATATTCTTTAAATAATTTTAAACATTCTTCATGATTAAGTTTTTTTAGTTCTAATATATCTTTATTCTTTCCTTTAATATAGTCATAGATAAATTCATCTCTAAATCCAATATTGGCAGCTTCTTCTAGGGTTGTTCCATAATAAACTTCTTTGATATTAGCCCAAATTATTGCTGATAGACACATAGGACATGGATAACCTGTTGCATACAAGGTGCACTCTGATAAATCATGAGTATTAAGTACTTTGCCTGCTTTTCTAATAGCGTTTATTTCGGCATGAGCTGTAGGATCATTATCTTTTAATACAGTATTAGATGCTATAGCGATAATTTTATTATCTTTGGTAATCATCGCACCGAATGGTCCACCGTAATTTAAATTCATTGTTTTTCTTGCTTCTTCAATTGCTTCTTTCATGTTCTTCAACTACCTTCAAGTTTATTTTAACATTTAAGCATTAAAAAAAGAATGCTTTTGACATTCTTTTGACTACTTAACTTGATTCATTACTTCTTCAGCAAAGTTATCGTTTCTCTTTTCCATACCTTCGCCTACTTCGTATCTAATCATAGATTTAACTTCGCCACCATTATTTTTAACATAAGTAGCTACATCAATATCTCCATTTTTAATGAAACTTTGAGATACTAAACAAATTTCTTTAAAGAATTTCTTTAATCTTCCTTCAACCATTTTTTCAGCTATTTCAGCAGGTTTTCCTTCATTCATAGCTTGTTCTTTAAAGATTGCTCTTTCTTTTTCAACTCTATCTGTTGGGATTTCATCTTCTCTAACGAATTCTGGTTTCATAGCTGCTGCTTGCATTGCAACATCTTTGGCAACTTCTTCATTTGCTCCCGTAAGTACAGTTAATACAGCAATTTTTCCACCCATATGTAGGTAACTTCCGAATGTTTCATCAGCAGTTTTTTCTACAACTTCAATTCTTCTTAAAGATAATTTTTCACCGATTTTAGCAGTTTTAGCAATAATTAAATCTTTAATAGTTCCTTCTTCGCAAGGAAGTTCTAATGCTTCTTCAACAGTTTTAGCATTACTATTTAAAATAGCATTACCAATTGTATCTAACATAGAGGTAAATTCTTCATTTTTACTAACAAAGTCTGTTTCACTATTAACTTCTAATATAACAGCTTTATTACCACTAATATATACATTAGCAAGTCCTTCAGCAGCAATTCTTGATTCTTTTTTAGCTGCTTTAGCAATTCCTTTTTCTCTTAAATAATCGATTGCAGCATTAATATCTCCATTTGTTTCAGATAATGCTTTTTTGCAATCCATCATTCCAGCACCTGTTTTAGCTCTTAATTCAGCTACAGTTTTAGCATCTACCATTATTATTTCCTCCTATTTTAAAACTTGTAATAATTCTTCTTTTTTCATTGAAGAATATCCTTTAACTCCTCTTTTTTTAGCTAACTCTTTTAATTCAGTTAAAGTTTTAATAGTTAAATCTTCATCTTCAGTTTGTTTTTCTTCTTTGATTTCTGCTTTTGTTTTTTCATTATCTAATGATTCAACGAATACTTCTTTTACAGTTTTAGCAGATTTTCCATCTTTTTTAGGTTTTTCTTCTTCAGTTACATAATCAACTAATTCTAAACCTCTTGCTTCACAAATAGCGTTAGTTAATACTCCTAGCATAACTTTAACACTTCTTACAGCATCGTCGTTACCTGGAATTACATAATCAACGTCATCTGGATCACAGTTTGTATCTACAATACCAAATACTGGAATATTTAATTTTCTTGCTTCACGAATTGCATTAATTTCTTTCTTAGGATCTACAATAATTAAAGCACTTGGTAATTTTTCCATGTTACGAATACCACATAATACCTTATTTAATTTATCGTATTCTTTTTTAAGACCAATAACTTCTTTCTTAGGTAACATTTCAAATGTTCCATCAGCTTCCATTTTTTCGATTTCTTCTAATCTCTTAATTCTCTTTCTAATTGTTCTGAAGTTAGTTAATGTTCCACCTAACCATCTTTCAATTACATAATAAGAATTACTTCTTTCAGCTTCTTCTTTTGAAGCCTCATTTGCTTGTTTTTTAGTTCCTACAAATAAGAAAGTTCCACCATTTTCAGCAATTTTCTTAATTTCAGCATAAGCATTTTCAATACATGCAGCTGTTTTTTCTAAATCGATAATATAAATATCATCTCTTGCTGTAAAAATGTATTCCTTCATTTTAGGATTCCATCTTTTTGTTTGATGTCCGAAATGAACACCAGCTTCTAATAAGTAGTTCATTGATACTACTGCCATTTAAATCATTCCTTTCGTTATTTACCCTTAAACTTCTTCCTTTGTTATCAACCCATGGCCACTAGATAACTCAGTCTGTTTAAGTACATTTTTTCGGCTTTTTAGCCATTTATATATTATCAAATTAATATATCTATTTCAAGTTATTTTTTATCTTTTTTCATATATTTTTTTAGTTCTTTTTCAACTCTAGCTTTAATTAATAATAGTCTTTCTTTCGGATTCATGAAATTAGGGAAAGCTTCAACTAGACGTTTATACAACACATTCTTATTAATAAGTATATCTTTAACCTTTTTAGTTATTTCTTCAGTACCATCTTTTTCAACAGTTTTAAGTGTGCCTTTGAAACCAAACATAATTATTAAGGAAATAGTATAATCAATTATATATAATATAAATAAGACAATTGCAGTTATTTTAATTGTTTCAAAGTTAAATAAATTTAGTAGATATTCGAATATTGGATTTATAACACATATCACTAAAGTTCCTAGAATTCCAAAAGGAATCATTGTTTCGGCACAAATACGGCCATTTAAATTAAATTTTTTTGTTGAATAATCCCACCATCTTGTTTTAAATATTTTTTCCATAAAATAACTGGTAAAATATTCAAGTAATGAACAAATAAATATTGCATATATAAATAATGTTAAAGGATTATCTTTATATCTACTTAATGTTAGAATCATTAAAATGCATCCATGACCATAGATTGGGCATATTGGACCTACTAAAAATCCTCTATTTATAAATTTATGTTTTTCGATTAATTTTCCTATTACTTCAATAAGCCATCCAATAAAAGAATAAATTAAAAATAATAGAAAATAATAATATATTTCATTCATATACTATATCCTCCATAATATGATTTTACACAAAATCTATAAAAAAATAAAGAAAAAATAGAAGTACTTTTCTATTGTGGTACTTCTATTTTAAATGTTGCTGTAAATTTTTTACCTTGATCTTCATTTTGTGGAGAATTTGTTCCCTCTAAATTAAAGGTTACACGATATCTTTGTGTTGTTTTCTTAGCTATTCTAACATCTTTAACAAGATATGAATTTACTTTAGGGGCAACTGTGTATCCAAAGCTTTGTACACCATTGGTTGCATCTAACTTATATTTAAAGTTATTAGTTGTAAAAGTATTTAATCCAACTTGCATTATTATAGAATATGTTAAGTCAACATTTGATAAATTTTCAACGGTAAATGTCTTATATGGTCTTATAACTTCATAATTTGGTTGATCATCTGGCATAATTCCTTCTATACTTAATGTTTCTCCATCAACAAATTTTAAAATTAGTGATGCTGTTTCTTGGTCGGTATCTGGTGTACCTGTTGTAGTTGATGAACCATTATGCTTTCCACCACCAATTGGTGATTCAATTAGATTTTTATCTGGTTTTCCATCACCATCGGTATCACACATGATATCACATTTGCCATCGCCATCAACATCAAGGTTTAAATCTGGTATTCCATCATTATTAGTATCAATATCTAAATCAGGAGTTCCATCACCATCAATATCGATATTTAAATCTGGCCAACCATCACCATTGATATCACAATTTATTTCACAAACAGCACCTTCTTGAGTTACATCTGTTACTAAATTGTAATCTGGTTTTCCATCGCCATCATAATCAATATTAAACATTGATTTTCGATTACCTTTATAATCTATATTTAAGTTTGGCTTATTATCTTTATCGGTATCTATATTAATATCGGCCTTTTTATCGCCATCAATATCAATATTAATATCGGCAATTCCATCGCCATCAATATCTTTATTTAAATCTTTAATACTCCAATAATATACACCTGAATATGATGCTCCTACAATAGAAAATATTAAGCCCCAAAATGCGAGTAAGATTAATCCCATTCCGACACCTTTTTTATCTTCTACTTCAAATTTTAAGGTTAATTTTTGTTTTGTTACTTTTAAGTTATGAGGTAAATATATATAATCATCCGTAGTTGATAATGTCAAGGAAATTACTTTCATAACATGTTTTCTATTTACTTTTAAATTATCTTTATAAATATCTTCTAATACTTTTTTTATTTCGTCATATTGAGCTTTATCACTTAATAAATTAAATTTAGTTAAATCTATTTCTTTACCAGGAAAGTCTTTTATTGGATTTTCTTTTTGTTTATTTGCTTTGTTTAATTTTACTTTTTCATCTTGTTTTTTCTTTTTCATATAGACCTCCTTTATTTAAATAAATTTACGGCTTTATTAAATCTTGTGTTATGATTATCAATAAAGCTCTTATATGCTTTTCTAGCATTATCTTTTTCAGCATTTTTATATTCAGTTGCAGCTGTAATCTTACTTTCAATATTTTTTCTTAATTCTTTTTCATCAATATCAAATTTACTAGCATATTCGTAAACCGCATCAACTATATCTATATTTTGTAGAGGTAATACGCTTCCTCTTTTGGAAACTGTATCATTTAAAATACAATAATTTAAGAATGATGTTAAATCTAGGTTATGTTTCATTGAAGGTGTTGATAAATCTGTTTCTTCTTTTTTCTCTTTAACAGGACTATTTATTTCAAAATCTTCAATTGTTTCCCACAAATGTAAGGCAGTTACAAAGTTATAATCTTTTAAGATAACGTTTGTTTTTCTAATAGGACTTCTAACAATTGTTGCACCTTTCATCATCTTCATAAATTTACTAGACATAAAGTCTTCAAGAACATTTTTAATGTGTTCAATTTTTTCTTCACGATCACGAAGTTCTTTTTCATCGGTTGTTACTTCAACATTTTTTTTGGCTGTTACTTCTAATTTTAATGATATATTTTGATTATCATAAAATGTTTCAGAATTATAGTTTAATTTCTTTTCGTTTGTATTATTAGCTGATTGTTCTTTATATGTTAATTGTTCTTCAACAAAACGGTTTAAAGTTGTAATTAAGGTAAATATAAATCTATTTTCATATAGATCTATTGTTTCTTCTTTGAAGATATTTAGTAGTTTAATTGGTTTAACAAAGCCGTCATCATCTACTTCTTGAATATAGTTGGTATGAACTGCTAAATCTTTAATTGATTCTAAAGATATTTTTTTTGTTTTTTCAATTCTTACTACATCTTCTTCAGAAACGATAAATCTACGAGGATTCCTGATAATATTATCTATAGCAGGAATTGCCTCTTCAATTGTATCTACCCAGGAATAATCTATTTCAATTTCTTGGATATTATGTTTTGCATCAAAACTTGATTTGGTTTCTTTTATATATCTATCAGCATCCTCTTGAGGTAAATCTTGTACCAATAGTCCAATTTCATTTTTCATAAATTATCCTTCTTTCTTTATATTTACATTTGTTTCTTTAATCTATCTAGGAAATCTTTACATTCTTTCATGACATCTTGTCCAAATGTTTCATCTAAGAATGCTTTAAATCCATCTATTTCCCCTCTAATATAGGCTAAGTTTAATTGGTTGAATTTTCTTAAGATTTTGTTAGCGATAAGGTAATCAACAGCTACCATTTCATCACCACCGCAAGCAACAAATACAGGAACGTAATCTTTAATTTGTTTTAAAATACGGTTACCAAATGCCATACGGAAATGGTTAATTACATATTCATCCATTTTATTAATTTTTTCTAAAACTTCGTCTGATAGTGGATGATCTACCCATGCTTTTTTAAATAGGCTTTCAAAATATTCGGCAGTTATATCTAGAGGCTCTGTATCTGGTGCTTCGAACGCTACACTTTTATTATCAATGTTAATTGGTAAAGCACGGTCGTAAACTTTATCGGTTACCATAAATGTTGAGTCATCGTTATTAATTGTACCGCAATACCACATATTATTTGGAATTCTAAATCTTCCTTCTTCTAATAATTTTGGATCGTTTGGCCAAGCATTTGGTACTAAACTAATTATCCATTCGTCAGTTGAAGGAAGTTCTAAAACTGAAAGCATTTCGGCAAAGTAGTATTCAACACGTGAAATGTTCATTTCATCTAGAACTGTTAGATATATTTGAGGATTATATCTTGCTTCATACATTTTAGCAAGAACTTGAGTTTCGTTAAATCTTTTGGTAAATTCGTTGAAATAACCATAAATTTCTGTACTATCTCTCCATGATGGTTGTACTGATGCGATAGTACTTTCATTTTTAACAAAGTATCCCCATGCATATGCAAGTGATGTTTTACCTGTACCAGAAATACCTTGTAAGATAATTAATCTGTTTGATGCGAACGCACTTACGAATAATCTAATCAAATTTATATCATAATATAGATGTAATCTACTAGCTGCATAATTTCTAAATTGTTCACATAACGCCTCTAATGAAATAGTTTCATGCCAATCTGGTTTAACATAATTTGCATATTCTTCATCAATCTTTGTTAATTTATAGAATCTACTATCATTAGCTTTACTAATAACATTCCCATTTTCATCATATTCAACTTCTTCATTATTAGCTTCATTGGCCATTTCTTTGAATCGTTCATTTTCGGCACGAAGTTTTGCAACATCGTTATTTAAACTTTCAATTTCATCAACTAATGTTTCTTGATGATGAACATTGTGTCTAAATCTTATTAATCTTCTAACTAAACGATAAATTAAAAATGCAATTAATCCAAAAAGAATTAATAAACTAATAATTGATACTGCAACTATTAATGGACTTACTCCACTATGATTATTAATAATATCAATATAATTGGCAATATTAAATATTCTAATTAAGGCATTGCCTATTCCTTTTATTAAATCCCAAATTCCTCCTATTAAAGGTTCCATAAATTCAAGAAAAAAATCACTGTTTGTACTTACGCTCATATTTCATTCTCCTAACTTTCTTCAGCAATATTACGGTCTAATACTAAACCATCAAATGCTTCTATGATTATTTCTACTTTTTCTTTTATTTTTTCATCTATTAATTCTTTATGACTAGAATAATAATCCTTACTTATTAAATATCTTTCTTTATTATCTATTTCATTAATTATAGTATTTTTACTAGCATAGATAAAATAATTTAATTTATTATTATTTAATTTATTATTATTTAATTTTTTCTTTATTTCTTCATTAATATCGTCATAATTTATTAATAAAATGATATGTTTATTTAAGTATTTATTTTTGTTTAAGTTTTTAATTTTATTAATTGATTGATCATCTTTTAAGAATTTTTCTTTAATTGGAATAAAGAATATTTTATTAAATTTTCTTACTGATAGCAATTTCATTAAGGTAACTACAACTAATTCGGCACTAATAATGGTAAATTTATTATCATAATTATCTTTGTCAAAAATGTAAGATACGGCTCCATTATTAATTTCTTTTAGACCAGGAACTGAATAATTATACTGGGTTATGTAATAATTATTTTCTTTTGAAATATCAATATACTTATTGAATGAAATATTACTATTTAATAATTCATATATTTTTCTTTCTTTTCTAACGTTCGTTTTTATTAATTCTAACAATATGTTAGTATTTTTTTTACCATCATCTATAATGTTTATAAATGATATCTTATTAAACTTTTCTAAATGATTTAAAAGTATGGTTTTATAATTTACGTTATTAATTGTATAAGGACTTGTTGATATATCAATATTATTCGCGATATGAATAACAATTGCACAAAGAATTATTTCTTTTTCGTACACTTTTATTTCAAACGCTCTTTGTTTATCAATAAAGTATGTTATAACACTATAAAGTTCTCTATCAATATTATATTTTGAAATTTCTTTATTATTAATAAAACACATTACTAAATCTTTATCTATATGATTAGTTAATTTGGAAAAATAATCGTTTATAATGTAGTTTAAACTATCTTCAATATCTTTTTTCTTATGCCAAAATTTATTTTTTTCAATGCCTAAAATTTTGGAAAGTAAGATTGAATACTGATATACAGTCTTAATCTTATATTTAAAATAATCTTCATAATTATCAATATTCACAAAATCACTACCTTCTATTCTCTTAAAATTATAACAAAGAAGATTTATAAGTTCAAGATATTGCATGCAAAAAACTAGCCATTTTTGATAGCTAGTTTAAAATTTTTATTTTATTATTAATTGATCGTCTTTAACATCAATGTTAACTGTTTCACCAAATTTTATATTATCGTTAATTATTTCGGTTGCTAATAATGTTTCTAGATTTCTTGAAACAAATCTTTTAATTGGTCTAGCACCATATTTTTCATCATAAGAATTATTAATAATATAGTCTTTAGCAGCACTGGTTAAATTAACTTTTATTTTTTTATCATCTAAACGTTTTTCAATATCACTTATAATTTTATCTAATATCTCATAAACTGTCTTTTTATCTAGTGATTTAAACATGATTATTTCATCTATACGATTGATAAATTCTGGTTTAAATGTTCTCTTTAATTCATCCATTACTAATTTATCTTTATCTGGAACGTTTTCTAAAATAAATTCACTACCTAAATTTGAGGTCATGATAATGATAGTGTTTTTAAAATCTACGGTTCTTCCTTGAGAATCAGTAATTCGTCCATCATCTAAAATTTGTAATAAGATATTAAAGACGTCTTTATGAGCTTTTTCAATTTCATCAAATAGGACAATACTATAAGGATTACGTCTTACTGCTTCAGTTAATTGACCACCTTCATCGTATCCAACGTATCCAGGAGGCGCTCCAACTAAACGTGATACTGAATGACTTTCCATATATTCACTCATATCAATACGAATAATATGTCTTTCATCATCAAATAATTCATAGGCAAGTGTTTTAGCAACTTCAGTTTTACCAACACCTGTTGGGCCTAAGAAGATAAATGAACCTATTGGTCTATTCGGATCTTTAATACCAGCTCTTGAACGAATTATAGCTTCACTTACTAATTTTAAAGCTTCATCTTGACCTTTAACACGTTTTTTCATGTTTTCTTCTAAATGAATTATTTTTTCTCTTTCACCACCAACTAATTTACTTATTGGAATTTTGGTCCAATTAGAAATTATTTTAGCAATGTCTTCTTCATCAACTGTATCTGATAAGATTTCATTCTTATTTTGTTTATTTAATTCTTCTAATTCTTTTTCAAGTCTTGGAATAGTTCCATGTCTTAATCTAGCGGCTGTTTCTAAATCATAGGTGTTTTCGGCTTGTTCTAGTTTAAAGTTAGCACGTGAGATTTCTTCTTTTTTAGATTTAATTTGATCGTTAATAGATTTTTCTCTTTCCCAATCGTTTCTTAAGCGAGATTCATCTTCTTTTAATTTAACTAAATCATTATCTATTTCTTCTACTCTCTTTTTGCTTAATTCATCTTTTTCTTTCTTTAGAGCTTGTTTTTCAATTTCTAAACGCATAATTTTTCTAGTTAATGTATCTAATTCAGTTGGAACTGAGTCCATTTGAACTTTAATTGTAGCACAAGCTTCATCAATTAAATCAATGGCTTTATCTGGTAAGAAACGATCAGTAATATATCTATTTGAAAGATTAGCAGCAGCTATAAGTGCTCTATCTTTAATATTAACTCCATGATGAACTTCAAACCTTTCTTTTAGTCCACGAAGGATGGTAATTGTATCTAAAACGCTTGGCTCTTGTACAATAACTTTTTGGAAACGTCTTTCTAAGGCACCATCTTTTTCAATGTATTTACGATATTCGTTTAAGGTTGTAGCACCTATACACAAGATTTCGCCTCTAGCAAGCATTGGTTTTAACATGTTACCAGCATCCATTGCTCCCTCTAAGGCACCAGCACCTACAATCATGTGAATTTCATCAATAAACAAGATAATTTCGCCATTAGAATCTTTAATTTCTTTTAAGACAGCTTTTAATCTTTCTTCAAATTCACCACGATATTTAGCACCAGCAATTAAGGCTCCCATATCTAATTCCCAAATTGTTTTATTTTTTAAACTGTTTGGCACATCGCCTTTTACAATTCTTTGGGCAAGTCCTTCAACAATAGCAGTTTTACCAACACCGGGCTCACCAATTAATACTGGATTATTTTTTGTTTTACGAGATAAAATTCTAGTTATACTTCGAACTTCTTCATCTCTTCCAATGACAGGATCAACTTTACCATCTTTAACGGCTTTAGTTATATCTCTACCATATTTTTCTAAGGGATTTTGTAAACTTTCCCCAAATGGATTTTCCATATTCATATATACCCCTCCTTTTTTAATTATGTATATTTTCCATATACATTATGTATTATAACACTTTTTTAGCACTTGTCAAGTATGAGTGCTAATTAAATGCATAAAAAAACTAATTACTCTGATAAAATAATTAGTCCTAGTTTTTAGAATAATCACAAACTTAAATAATAAATTTCTTTTAAAAATCATCACTTAATTATTACAAGAATATTATCAGTATTCATGGCGATTACTTATCTTTTGAAGTTTTCTTTCTTCTTAACTATAGTTATATCTAGCGTAGATAAGATTGCTTACTTTCTTGCAATTTCTTTACTACCAAAAGCACACCCCGAATTAATCTAACTATTATTAATTATATAGCTTTCACAAAATTACTTTATAAAAATAACTAATAATATTATTTTATGCATATTTTAAACTTTAATTAAAATATGCAAAATCATTAATTATGAACATGCTTCATATCTTCTAGATAATACTATTATATGCAATATTTTTTTATTTATCAATACGTTTTATGAAATTTTTGTTAAATTTTCTAAAATTATTTGATATTTGTCTAATCTTTTTTGAACTTGACCTTTAATTTTTACTATATCCCCTATTTTTAGTTCGTTTAAGTATGATGTTTGTTTAGGAAAAACGGTACATGAAATCTTTCCTGTATCATCTGATAAATCTAAAAAGGCCATGTTGTCTCCTTTTTTTGTTTTAATTGATTTTATATTTTCTATTAAAACAGTAACTTCAATAAATTTATCAAAATATTTTGGGAGATCTTTTGATTTTGGACAAATATACTTACTAGATGGATGATTAGAAATATAAAAGCCATATAATTCGTACTCTTTTTGCATCAATAATGTTTTATCATATTCAGGGAATGTTTCTATAATGGGTTTATTAATTAATGTTTTATCTAATTCATTTATTAATTCAGAATAAATTAAGGCTGAACTTATATTGTTAATTAATGTTTGTTTAGTTTCATGAAAGCAATCTAAAGCACCAGCATATATTAAATTTTCGATTATTCCTTGTTTTAATTTCAAGTGATAGATAGAACTTATAAAATCATAGAAGTCATTGTATGGAGCATTTTTTGATATTTCTAATGCGATATCTTTGGTTATATCTTTAATAGAAGTTAACGGCATTATAACTCCATCATTAAATATATATTTATCCGTACTTAAATTAATTGATGGCTTAATAACTTTAATATCATTGCTTTTTAATATATCAATATATTCTTTAGTCTTTTTACTTGAAGATAAGTTATCATTTAAAAGAGTTTTATAAAAGTATGGCATATAATGACATTTTAAGTACATCATTTGGTAAGCAATTAAAGCATATCCTACGGAATGAGATTTATTAAATCCATATTCGGCAAACTTTATTATTAAATCAAATATTTCAGTACTTTTTTCTTTGGTATATCCGTTTTTAATGGCTCTCTCTATGAAATTAGATTTTTCGGATAAAATAATTTGTTCATTCTTTTTTGAAATTGCTCTTCTTATTAAGTCGGCTTCACTAAAGGAATATGACGCTACTGATCTTAAGATTTGCATTATTTGTTCTTGATAAACAATTATTCCATATGTATCTTTTAAAATATCAGATAATGAATCATCAATATAAGTTATTTCTTCTTTCCCATTTTTTCTTTTAGCATAAGAATCAATTTCAGCGTTGGCTCCTGGACGAATTAATGCAAGTGATACAATTATATCTTTAAAATTAGTTGGTTTAATTTTAAGAAGCAAATTTTTCATACCTAAACTTTCAAACTGGAAGATACCATCTGTATTAGCTTCACTAAACATTTTATAAACTGCTTCATCATTTAAATCAACATTATTTAAATTTAATTTTTCAGGTATATCATTTAAAATATCGGAAATTGTAGTTAAATTTTTTATAGCAAGAAAATCCATCTTTAAAAGGCCAATATCTTCTAGGTAATCTTTAGTAAATCCAGCTAAATAATTATCACCATTTTTAATTATAGGAATTACATTATCTAAATGTTCTTTACAAATTACGACACCAGCAGCATTAGTACTAATATGTTTTTTAATTCCTTCTATTTTCATAGCAACATAGTAAACTTCTTTAATATCTTTATTATTGTTAAGAATTTTAATTAGATCTTTAGTTAGATTTTCTTTTAATGTTTTTTTAGGATCGATATATTTATTTAGGATGGAAATATCCACATCTAATATTTTGCTTATAGATAATAAGGCTGCTTTAGTAGTTAATGTTCCATAGGTCATTACGGGCATAACATTTTCTTTACCGTATCTTTCTTTAACATAAGCAATTATTTCTTCTCTTTTAGTAGCATCAAAATCAATATCAATATCGGGCATAGTGATACGTTCAGGATTTAAAAATCTTTCAAATAGAAGATTATATTTTAAAGGATCAATGGATGTTATACCTAAGCTATATGTAACAAGAGAGCCTACGGCTGAGCCTCTTCCGGGACCTACGTAAATATTATTTTTAATAGCGTATTTAACGTAGTCATAGACAATTAAAAAATAATCAACATAATTCATACTTTTAATTACATTTAATTCATACATTAATCTTTTTTTATAGTTATCTGGTATTTTACCATTTAATCTTTTAGTTAACCCTTTAATGGCAAGGGCTTCTAAAAAATTGTAACTATTCTCAATCGTTTCATCATAATGAGGAATTAAATTTTTACTATATGTTATTTTTAGATTAATTTGAGAAGTAAAATCATGAATATCTTCTATTTTTAAATAGTAAGGACTATAATCTATGTCATTGTAACTCGCATATGTTTTATTTTCTTTAATCATATTTAGATAATTTAAGTATTTAGTATTTTCTTTGGTTAGAGATAACGCTAAATTAAAGTAAACAATGTTTGAAGTTAATTTTAATGCTTCATTCTTTTCTTCTTCAGTCTGATAACCAATGTAGGAATTAGGTATTTCTTTTAACAATTCTTTTGATTTAAATGGAATAACTGTTAATATATCTTTAGTTAATAAACCTTTATTAAATTCGTTTTCAATTATATAGGTATTTATTTTAAGAAGTTCTTTATAACCTTGTTCATTTTTAGCATATAAATATATTTTATGATTTTGATAATTAACTTCTAAACCAATAATTGGTTTAATATTGTATTTTTGACATAGTTTTAAGAATTCGGCAACATAGCAAAGATTATCATCAACAATACCTAATGTGGTAATATTGTTTGTTACAGCATATGAAAAAAGATCTGGTAATTTAATCATACTTGATAAAACATTATAATCAGTTTTAATTGATATTATTTCTTTCATATTTACCTCTCTAATGGTATTATATCATTTAAATTAACAAAATGTCCTAAAAACATTGACTTTATTTAAGATATTATGATAAAATCAATGAAGATTTTAATTAAGGAGGAAAGAAAATGGCTAAAAATATTTCAAGCAAAAAACCTTTATCTATTAAATTAAGCTCTCATGCTAATAATAAAACTAATAGTAAACAAAAACCTAACTTACAAACTTATACAATCAATGGTGTTAAGGTTAGATTAACAGCAAGAGAAGCTAGAGTTTTTAAGAAAGCTGCTAAGTAAAGTATCCAATAGTTGGATATTTTTTTATTGCAAAAATTTAATATAAAAAAAGAAACAAGTTATTTTGCTTCTTCTTGAGCTCTTGTTTCTCTTATTACAGTTATTTTAATTGTACCTGGGTATTGCATTTCAGATTCAATTCTTTCTTTAATTTCTCTAGCAATCTTAAATGATGTTAGATCATCAACTTTATCTGGTTTTACAATAACTCTAAGTTCACGACCCGCTTGCATTGCGAATGTTTTATCAACACCTTCAAAACTATTACCAATTGTTTCTAGTTCTTCTAATCTCTTGATATAGTTTTCCATAGTGTCGTTTCTAGCACCAGGACGTGATGCAGACATTGTATCAGCAATTGATACTAAAACGGATATAATATTTTTAGCTTCTTTATCGCCATGATGTGATTCAATAGCGTTAATAACAACTTCATTTTCACCATACTTCTTAGCAAGATCAGCTCCTATTTCAACATGTGAGCCTTCCATTTCAAAATCAATAGCTTTTCCTATATCATGTAAAAGTCCAGCTCTTTTAGCAAGGTTAACATTTTCGCCAAGTTCAGCAGCCATTATTCCGCAAAGGTATGAAACCTCTTTTGAATGTTGTAAAGCATTTTGACCATAACTTGTTCTAAAATTAAGTTTTCCAATTGTTTTAACTAATTCTGAATCCATTCTATTTAATCCTAGTTCTCTAATGGTATCATTTCCAATTTCTGTAATTCTTGCGTTCATATCCTTACATACTTTATCATAAATTTCTTCAATTCTAGTTGGATGAATACGACCATCTTTAACTAAGGTTTCAATTGTTTGTTTTGCTATTTCTCTACGGAAAGGATCAAAAGATGAAATTGAAATTGCTTCAGGGGTATCGTCTATTAATAAATCAACTCCTGTAACTGCTTCAATTGTTCTAATGTTTCTTCCTTCTCTACCAATTAATCTACCTTTCATTTCATCGTTTGGTAAACTAATAGT